>JAESUV010000198.1 GCA_016762975.1 Gammaproteobacteria bacterium
ATCAGTCCAGCAACAGAGCCGGCTGCCTGAATCGCTGTACGAGTCACTTTCGCAGGATCAAGAATACCCATCGCGATCATGTCGCCGTATTCGCCAGTCGCTGCATTAAAACCGTAGTTACCCTTACCAGCCTTAACTTTATCTAGGATAACTGACGCCTCTTCTCCGGCGTTAGCTACAATCTGACGCAGAGGAGTAGTTGCCGCTTTTAGCATGATGCCTATACCAACATTCTGATCGTCGTTATCGCCCTTAAGGTTCTCAATTTTCATCAAGGCACGAACTAGAGCAACACCACCACCAGGGACCACACCTTCTTCTACAGCGGCGCGAGTTGAGTGCAACGCGTCTTCTACGCGAGCCTTCTTCTCTTTCATTTCCATTTCAGTACTTGCACCAACCTTGATCACGGCAACACCACCGGCAAGCTTAGCAACACGTTCCTGAAGTTTCTCACGATCGTAGTCAGAAGAAGTTTCTTCGATCTGCGCACGAATCTGTGATACGCGACCCTTGATAGCCTTGCCGCTGCCGGCACCATCGATGATCGTTGAGTTTTCTTTACTTATCTGTACGCGTTTCGCTGAACCGAGGTCATCGATTGTCGCACCTTCAAGACTCAGACCTACTTCTTCAGAAATCACAGTACCGCCAGTCAATATGGCGATGTCTTCTAACATAGACTTTCTGCGATCGCCAAAGCCAGGAGCCTTAACCGCAACAACCTTAACGATGCCACGCATGTTGTTCACAACAAGAGTTGCCAGCGCTTCGCCTTCAACATCTTCAGCTATAACTAGCAGCGGACGCCCAGACTTAGCAACGCCTTCGAGAAGGCCAAGCATGTCGCGAATATTGGAGATCTTCTTGTCGACCAAAAGAATCAATGGCTCTTCTAGATCGGCAGTCATACTTTCTTGGTTGTTGATAAAGTAAGCCGATAGATAACCACGATCAAACTGCATACCCTCAACGACGTCTAGCTCATTCTCGAGACCAGATCCGTCTTCAACTGTTATGACACCTTCCTTACCAACCTTTTCCATAGCCTCGGCAATAATTTGACCGACCTGCTCGTCAGAGTTCGCCGAGATAGTACCTACCTGAGCGATTGCCTTCGTGTTTGTGCAAGGCTTAGCAAGCTTGCTAACTTCTGCAACAAGGGCAATAACCGCCTTATCGACACCACGCTTAAGGTCCATTGGGTTCATGCCCGCTGCTACGGATTTCAGGCCTTCGTTCAAGATGCTTTGCGCAAGAACGGTAGCTGTCGTAGTGCCGTCTCCAGCAACATCAGAAGTCTGCGATGCGACTTCCTTAACCATCTGTGCACCCATGTTTTCAAACTTGTCTTCAAGTTCAATTTCTTTCGCTACGGATACACCGTCTTTAGTCACGGTAGGAGCACCGAAAGATTTGTCTAAAACAACATTGCGACCCTTAGGGCCCAAAGTTACTTTCACAGCGTCTGCAAGGACGTTTACGCCCTTCAACAGTTTTTGGCGAGCTGCATCACCGAATATTACGTCTTTAGCCATTTTTAAAAATTCCTGTCTTGTCTAAATGATTGTTGGAGTCGGAAATTGAAGCTCTACTTCTTCTTCGTCTTCGTCGTCTTCGTCTTTTCGATAACGCCAAATATTTCGCTCTCGTTCAAAATCAATAACTCTTCGTCACCGATTTTTACTGTATTGCTGGAATACTTTCCAAAAACCACGGTATCACCAACGTTCAAGTCCACAGGCTGAGTATCGCCATTCTCCTGACGCTTGCCAGGGCCAACAGCTAAAACTTCACCTTGAGCTGGCTTTTCAGTAGCAGAACCTGGAAGCACGATGCCTCCTGCGCTAGTTGATTCTTCTTCCATGCGTCGAACAACAACGCGATCTTGTAAAGGCCGGATATTCATTATGTATCTCTCCCAAATCGAACGATTTGATTAACAGTGCTGAAAGCGACCACCTCAGCCCCGGTGGCTGACGTAATCATCCTCAAATTACCAATCTGTAGCGCAGGCTGCTGTTTCAAGCCTCCCACGCAAATTAGTTGATGAGTCCTAAATGGGGTTAGTCGTAGGAAATTCAATGCTTTTAGGGTATTTACCAAAGCTTTTTTCGGCCCAGCGGACAGAGGAAGTGTATCTATTTGATTTTATTCATCTTTTTTAACAGAATCCGTATCAAAATTTTGCTTATTTTCGGGTAGAGAAGTCGATTCTTCATAGTAGTCACCCTCATAGACATTCGAGTCGTCTGGGCGTCCCCGCCGGCCGCTTGTGCTACTGAAATGACCAAAGCTAGCCCCGGAGCCTGAGCCGCTCATCGCCTTCGCTATGCCGGATCGAACCACAGAACCTGCAATTCGCCTGCGTAGCGGGCCAGTAAGCAAGACAAAGCCGATCGTATCGGTGATAAACCCCGGAGTTAGCAGCAGCGCTCCCGCCGCCGCGAGCAACATGCCCTCTACTATTTCCTGTGCCGGTAGTTGGCCAGCTTGTAACTTCTGGTTAGCCCGGGTTAGTGTCGCGAACCCTTGCCGCTTCAGAATCTGCACTCCTATGACCGCCGTAGCCACCACCAATCCAAGCGTTGTCAGGGAGCCGATTCGATCGCTGACCTCAAAGAGCAATAGCATCTCACCTAGGGGCACAGCAATAAAAAAAATGAAAAGAAAACGCACGGCCAACCTCGGTTGAATTTATAATGACTTCACTTTAACACGATAGCGGAACCGCCAACTATTGGTTATGGACAACTTAGCACTCAACAACAAGGAGAAGATCTGGCAAATCGTCTACCAGATCCCCAAGGGGCAAGTCTCTAGCTATGGTCAAGTCGCGAGATTGGCGGGCCTGCCTGGATATGCGAGATACGTAGGCCATGTAATGAAAAATCTTCCCACTGGAACCAAGCTGCCTTGGCACCGAGTTGCGAATTCTCAGGGAAAACTCTCTTTCCCCACCGACAGCCGTGAATACCGGACACAGAAAAATAGGCTTGAGGCTGAAGGGGTGGTGTTTCTAAACGGTAGATTCTCGCTAAAGAAATATGCCTGGAATCAAGATGTGGACTGAGCGGCTCGCTCTGGCTCGTAGGATTTCATTAATTTCCCTACCCAGAGCAATAAACCAAGCCCTGGAATAACCATCAGGCTAGTCAGCACGAAGAAGAAAGCCCAATCACCGTTCAGAAAGTCCACCAGCACACCACTGCTTGCCGCCAATGTAGTCCTGCCAAGATTTGATATAGAAACCATTAACGCGTATTGCGTTCCCGTGTAGGTCCGACTGGTAAAATAAGACACAAAAGAAACAAAAGCTACAGTTGAAAAGGCGACAAAGAAGTTATCGATCACCAGAGTTAGCATTAGCAAATTCACACTGGGCCCGACTACTGCAATCAGTGCATACAATAGGTTTGCAGCTGCCATGGCCACTCCCGCAACAAACAAACCCTTGATAACACCGAACCGAGTATTGACCATCGCTGCCACAATCGAGAACGCTGCGGTTACCAGTCCACCGAAGAATTTCTGATAGAAACTAATCTGATCGGTAGTGAAGCCAACCTCAACATAAAAAACCAGCGACATGCGGCCCAACATGGCCTCACCCAGCTTAAACACGAGTAGAAATATCAACACAGCAAAAGCCAATCGAAATCCGCAGCGGTCGAAAAATTCCTTGAAGGGTTTTACGAAATATTCTGCCATCCAGTTCGCGACCGACTTCTCGGAATTATCAGCAGTCTCCGGTATCAGGTCTGCTTCCTCGACTACCGGTTCCGGCACTGCCATTACGAATAGGAAGATGAATACATAGATCACTATCAAGTAGCGGTAAACGGTGGACCAGTCGAGCCCGATTGTTTCGCCGCCTAATGCCAGTGCCAACGCTCCGCCGATAAAACCATAGCCAGCCCACCATCCGCTAGTAGCCATCGCCGCCGCGTAAGGCATCTTAGCGTCCATCTCGTCGCGGGAGAAAATAGTAATACGGTAGGCATCGACGGCGATGTCTAGAGTCGCACCAAACGCGGCGATAGCGACGGCAATGACCGTCACATACAACAGGTTTTCTCTAGGGTCTCCCAGACTCATCGCAAACAGTAAAATGGCAATAGCCATCTGGCACAATAGAATCCAGGATCGACGCTGACCAAACAGTCGATACAGAACCGGCAGCTTTATCCTGTCAACAAAYGGGGCCCACATCCAATTGATGGCATAGACGGTCCCGACCGCGCCRATAAAACCAATRGTAGAACGAGAGAAGCCRGATTCCTGCAACCAYAGMGTCAGAACAGAGCCGGTCAGTACGTAGGGGAAGCCACTGCAAAATCCAAACAACAAAATCGTCAGAAAACGCCTGTCTYTTAGCGCTCGAATTGAATCTGCGAATGAAAGTTGCTGTGACAAATGAAATTCCCAAATTGCCCTAAGGCGCCAGACGGAGGAAGTGCCTAGTCGCGAAAATTATCGTACTGCAATGGAACACCAAAACTACCGTCCTTGAGTAAGGCCATCACCTGCTGAAGATCGTCGCGCTTCTTGCCGGTTACTCGTAGCTTCTCACCTTGGATCGCCGTTTGTACTTTGAGCTTGGCCTCTTTGACAGCCTTGACAATCTTCCGTGCAATGTCAGCTTCGACACCCTGCTGCACGGTGACAATCATACTTGCCTTCTGACCAACCAATTGCACCTCGCCTTCTTTAAGGCTCTTAATATCGATACTACGCTTTACCATTTTCGAGCGCAGTATCTCCAGCATTTGTTGGATTTGAAAGTCGGCCTCAGCACTTACGACGATATCCGAATCCTTGTTCAACTCGAATGAGGCATCTATTCCTTTGAAATCGAAACGCGTTCCCACCTCTCGATTGGACTGGTCTAAGGCATTATTTAATTCATGCATATCAACTTCTGAAACTATATCGAACGAAGGCATCGCTTACTCAACTCCTATCTATGGGCAGACAAAATCGACCTGCATCGTAAATGTTAAATTGCCTCCTAGAATCGAAGGCCTATGCGGACAAGCAGTTTATCATTAATAGTGAATGCAACACATTAAATGATAAGATCGACCAAGCCGTGACAATGCTGAATTCTCAAAGTTTACTCACTAAATTGACACGCAACTCCACAGAATTTTAGGAAACCACTTTTGACCGCTCAAAAGCAGATACTACTACTGATATCGCTGACAGTTCTCTCCTTGGCTAGCATCGTTTTCTCTCTGCTTAGTGGTAGCGTCGACATAACAGTGACTCAGTTGGCTCAGGGCATCTTTTCGTCAGAACCCAGCCTCAACTCGCAAGTGTTGCAAGAAATTCGCATACCTCGAACAGCGGCTGCGTTCGTGACCGGCGGCTTGCTTGCGCTTTCCGGCGCGATAATGCAAGTGCTGCTGCGCAACCCGCTTGCCGACCCCTATATCTTGGGCATTTCTGGTGGTGCTGCAGTCGGGGCTCTTTCGGCGATTCTCCTAGGAGCGACAGGGTTTTGGCTATCTAACGCCGCCTTCGCTGGCTCCCTATTCTCCATATTCCTAGTCTTTGGCATTGCCAACAAATTTGGCAACTGGTCTGTTACCAGATTACTACTCACCGGCGTCGTAGTTTCTGCGGGCTGGGGTGCAATAATCAATATCCTGCTCACCACAAGTTCCACCAACAACGTGCAGAGCATGCTGTTTTGGCTGATGGGGGACCTGAGCCAGAGCAGCGTCAATCCTGCTCATTATCTGCTATTGCTTGTAGGCCTAGTTGGTGGCATTGCTGTCAGCCGTTCGTTGAATGTGCTCATAAGGGGTGAATTATTAGCCGTGAGTTTGGGAGTCAATGTGCCGTCATTGCGGCTTTTGTTGTTTTTTTCCGCATCCGTATTTACAGCGACTGCCGTAACGATCGCAGGGTCTGTCGGATTCGTTGGTCTTATAATTCCGCACATGCTAAGGCTGGTGGGCGCGCGAGACCATCGTGTATTAATACCTTCCTGCGTCTTGTTTGGAGGAAGCTTTCTGGTCCTGGCCGATAGCCTCGCTCGAACATTAATAGCCCCACAACAACTTCCCGTTGGCGTGATTACCGCCGTCATCGGTGTGCCGGCCTTTATCCTGATTCTACGATCTACAATTCGGAAATAGCATGGCGAACCTGAAAATTCAGTCTCTAAACCTTCAGATTGAAAACAAAACTCTTTGTCGCAATCTGAATGTGCAGATTGGAGAAAATGAGCGCTGGGGATTGCTAGGAAAAAACGGAGTCGGTAAAACCACCTTACTGCATGCCCTGATAGGACAGCGGCGTGCAAATCAGGGCAGCATCCTGTTAGATGGGATCAGTGTCTATGACCTAAAGCAGAGAGAGCTCGCGAGCAAAGTTGGCATACTGTTTCAACAAGGTATCGAAGCACTGCCGGCAACAGTCTTCGAGACGGTAATGCTCGGGCGACACCCACATACGCAGTCTCTACTGTGGGACGACAAGAAAGATATTAAGATCGCTGAAAGTGCCTTAGCTGCCTTCGACTTGAGTCAATTGAAAGAGCGTGCAATAGACACCCTATCCGGGGGAGAACTACAGAGACTAGCTCTAGCCATGTTGCTGGCTCAGACTCCGCAGCTTTTCTTACTAGACGAACCGAGCAATCATTTGGATGTCGCTTTTCAGGTCAAATTGCTGTCGGTACTCACAAATAAAGTTGCCGAGACCTCGGCCAGCCTGATCATGGCAACACACGACATCAACCTCGCGTTCAGGTTTTGCGAAAATACAATATTATTGCTGGCTGACGGTGAGTCGCTAGTCGGAAGAAGCATCGATGTACTGACCGAAGAGAACTTGAGCCAAGCTTATGGCTGCGCCATCAAGTCTGTTAGCGATGGTAAACGCCGGTTTTTCTATCCGGTTTAATTTCTTCAATGCTATTTAGTTTATGGCGCCCCACTACTTAGTTATAGCGCCAGGTGCCTTACATCACTAAGTAATTTTTCTAGATAGGTGGCGAACAAGCCGCCATCTACACCGTTGACCGCTTTATGATCATATGACAACGTGATCGGTAAGACTTTTCGCGGAACGAACTCCCCGCCTATATAGACAGGCTTAATGTCAGTTTTCCCGACACCCAGAATTGCTACTTCAGGGGCGTTGACGATCGGAATAAACCCCGTGCCGCCGATAGCACCCAGACTGGAAATCGTGAAGCAAGCACCCTGCATTTCACCAGCCTTGAGCTTTCTATTCTTCGCTTTATTGGATAGCTCGATAACTTCTTCCGCTAATTTCCAGATCGTCTTCTGATCAACATTCCTGATAACAGGAACTACTAGTCCCGCTTCGGTCGCAACTGCCATGCCGATATGCACATACTTTTTCTGAATTATGTACTCACCGGAGGAATGCAATGAAACGTTGAATTGAGGGTATTCCATCAAAGCCTTCGCACAAGCCTTCAATAAGAATGGTAGGAAGGTTAATTTGACATCGCGWCGTTCYGCCTCGCCCTTCAATCCCGCTCTAAACTCTTCGAGATCTGTAACATCAATCTCGTTAAACTGAGCAACATGAGGAACAGAGTTCCAATTACGCTGCATGTTCACCGAGATGAGTTTGTGTAACTTGCTTCGCTTTACTTGTTCCACTTCACCGAATTGACTGAAATCAATATCGGCAATGGCAGAAACTACAGCGCCCTGACCCACTGGGGCGTTGATTCTACTCTTWACAAATTCTTGYACATCCTCTTTKAGGATTCGAGATTTCGCWCCGCTGCCCGTAACCAGCCCTAGATCGACACCTAGCTCTCTAGCCATCTTTCGGACAGCGGGGCCTGCGTAAACTTTCTTAGAAGACCCCTTCCCCAACTCAGCAGGCTGAGATGCAGATGCTGGCTTGCTCKCCGCMGCTGGCTGCGCTTTTTCATGTATCRCCGCMGGCGCTTCTTGTWTYGCCGCRGRCGCTTCTTGTTTAACTGCAGCTGCGGTCACCAAGACTTTCGCAATCTGCGAACCGGTCTTAACTTTGTCTCCAACTTTTACTAACAGTGACTCTATGACGCCTGCATAGGGCGCCGGTACATCCATAGCCGCCTTATCGGACTCGAGTGTGATTAACACATCATCGATGCTGATTGCGTCCTTCTCTTTAATATGGATTTCGATAATCTCGACTTCGTCATCGTTGCCCAAGTCTGGGACTTCGATAGTCTGAGATACCGGACTAGATGCAGCTACTGGCGGCGCAGGATCAGCGGTGGGTTTTTCTTGATTCGATTCTACTACAGCCTCTGGCTCTTCTGCTGCTACGGTTGGAACGCCATCTTGACTGCCGCTTTCAGCAACCTCCAGCGAGAGCATTTCACTGCCAGTGCTAACCTGATCACCTAGGTTCACCGAGATACTCTTCACCACACCAGCCATAGGCGCTGGGATTTCCATGGCAGCCTTGTCGCTTTCCAAGACCAAAAGCGAGTCGTTCTCTTCAACCGACTGCCCAACCGACACAAGCAACTCGATTACTTCTACTTCACTGGAGTCACCCAGATCTGGAACTTTTAATTTCTCAATTGACACCGGTTACGGCTCCTGAATGTTATCAATTAGTTTCTGCATCGATTACTGCGTGAGGGGGTTTGGCTTATTCTGATCTATCCCGCTACTCTTCATGTGATCAGTAATTTGCTTTGCGGTAATTACGCCTACTTCCTTCAACTCGCTCAAGGCAGCTAGCACGATAAATTTACAGTCAACCTCAAAGAAGTGTCGAAGCTGCTCACGGCTGTCGCTGCGACCAAAGCCATCTGTGCCTAAGACTTTAAAAGTATCAGGAACAAACTCTCGAATCTGGTCGGAATGCGCCTTCATGTAATCCGTTGCTGAGACAATCGGTCCCTTCTGCTGGATAAGCATTTCAGTCACGTAAGGAATCTTCGCCTTCTTACTTGGATTCAGCATGTTCTCGCGCGTCACTGCTAGCGCCTCTTTTCGCAGTTCATTGAAGCTAGTCACACTCCACACATCAACCGATATGCCGTAGCTTGAGCGTAGCACCTCGGCGGCCTTCCTTACTTCAAGCAAGATAGTGCCGCTGCCTAGCAGTCGTAGCCGCTGATCTGATTTAGGCTTCGCTGTCTTATACGCTTTGCTACTTGCATCTTCGAGCAGATACATGCCCTTGATGATGCCTTCTTCCGCACCCTTCGGTAGTTCAGGATGCTGATAGTTTTCATTCATCGTGGTGATGTAGTAGAAGACAGATTCCATCTCCTTGTACATCCTACGTAAGCCATCCTGAACAATAACTGCAAGCTCAAATGCATAGGCTGGGTCGTAGGAGACGCAATTGGGAATCGTTGACGCCAGAATATGGCTGTGACCATCCTGGTGCTGCAAGCCTTCTCCGTTGAGTGTCGTGCGACCGGCAGTAGCGCCGATCAAGAAACCGCGCGCCTGAGAATCACCCGCGGCCCAGCACAGATCGCCAACTCTCTGAAAACCAAACATAGAGTAGTAAATATAGAAAGGGATGAGAGGATAGTTGCTAACACTGTAAGAAGTCGCCGCTGCCAGCCATGAGGAGAATGCACCTGATTCAGTAATGCCTTCTTCCAACATCTGTCCCTCTTTGTCTTCGCGGTAATACATCACCTGATTGGAATCCTCAGGATCGTACAATTGACCAACGGAAGAGTAGATACCCATCTGGCGAAACATCCCCTCCATTCCGAAGGTACGCGCCTCATCAGGAACGATAGGCACAACACGTTTGCCTACTTCTTTATCCCTAGATAACGCCGCTAGCATGCGCACGAATGCCATTGTGGTCGAAAGTTCTCGATCGCCACTGCTCTTTGTCTGATTCTCGAACGCGCTCAGCTCCGGAATTTCAAGCGGCATTGTTTCCACACGCCGCTGAGGAACAGGCCCGCCTAATTCGCTGCGCATCTGGCGCATATAGGTAAGCTCAAGACTGTCTTCTGATGGCCTATAATAAGGAACCGACTCAAGGTCCTTATCTTTGATTGGAATTCCGAAGCGGTTTCTAAATTTCTTCAAGCCCTCAATGTCGAGCTTCTTAACCGAATGCGAGTCGTTCTGTGCCTCTGCTGTATCGCCGAAGGCGTAGCCTTTAACCGTTTTTGCCAGTATTACCGTCGGCTTACCGTTACTCCTTACCGCTTCTGCATAGGCGGCGTATACCTTATAAGGATCGTGGCCACCACGATTTAGAGCCATTATGTCATCGTCTGAAAGATGTTCGACCATCTTCAACAGCTCGGGGCTCTTTCCGAAGAAATGCTCTCGCGTATAGGCTCCCCCGCGACTAACGTAGTTTTGGTATTCACCGTCAACCACCTCATCCATACGGGCCTGAAGTATGCCGTCCTTATCAGCATGCAGTAGTTTATCCCAGTGCCTTCCCCAAACTACCTTAATCACATTCCAGCCAGCACCGCGAAACACACCTTCAAGCTCTTGAATTATCTTACCGTTGCCGCGCACGGGGCCATCGAGTCGCTGCAGATTGCAGTTGATGACAAAAATTAGATTGTCCAATTTCTCGCGCCCGGCCTTGCTGATAGCACCGAGTGATTCTGGTTCATCCGTTTCACCATCACCAAGAAAGGCCCAAATCTTGCGATTACTGTTGTCTACAAGCTTGCGGCTAGTAAGGTATTTCAGAACGTGGGCCTGATAGATAGCCGTAATAGGGCCGAGGCCCATGGATACTGTAGGGAATTGCCAATAATCAGGCATCAGCCAAGGATGTGGATAAGAAGAAAGGCCGTCGCCGTTTACTTCCTGTCTAAATCTATCCAGCTTGGCTTCATCCATACGTCCTTCTAAATAAGAGCGCGCATAAATACCCGGAGATGAATGCCCTTGAAAATAAATAAGGTCGCCTTCATTTTCCTCACTCGGGCCATGGAAGAAATAGTTAAAGCCAACATCATACAGCGTAGCCGCTGAGGAGAAGGTGGAGATGTGACCCCCAATACCAGGATCGCGCTCATTGGCTCGCATTACCATGGCGAGAGCATTCCAGCGAATGATGCCGCGAATCTCTCTCTCCATGAACATATCACCCGGCATACGTTCTTCATTAGTGGGAGATATTGTGTTGCGGTAAGGGGTATTGACCGAACCCGCAGATGAGACAACACCTTCAATGCTCGCCTGATCAGCGAGGCGATCTAATAGGTACTGGGCTCTATCTATGCCCTCTTCATCTACTACCGAATGAAAGGCCTCTAGCCATTCCTTGGTTTCTTCTGGATTTCCGTCATTTTGCTGAGTCATGTTCTATAAATTCCGCATCCATCGCGAGCCTAGGCGCTCGTCTAAGTTGTGTAAATAAATTACAAAGCAGCTGTGATTCTAACCCAAATACGGGCATTTCTCCATTTGGGATTGCCTCATCGTGTAGTATTACTACAAGAAGCGCTTAGCGAGCACGCCTTCACTAAAAGGTTAATTTCCTATTAAAAATCAGTTGCTTAGCGGTATATTTTATCAAATCCTTAGAATCGATATTCGCGCAAGCGAGAGCAATTGGACAAAATACTACAATCTCTCCAGACTTACTCAAGTAATTAATTTACTAATTTGCAGCTCTAAGACAAAACGAACCTTTCTAGCACCTAGCTATAAGCCAACAATTGTTATTAGGGCAAGTACGCTTAGCCAGATAGCTTGACTCCGCTCTAGCAAACCCAAGATAGCCTGAATCTCCGCAGACTCCTCATCCAGAGCCTCAGTATCTAAGCCCTCTTTAGCGTCACCATTGATCAGCATGCCAGATGCCGCACAGCCTGCATATCCATAGAGAAGGTCGGCATTGTTTGTCTCAATACTAAAGCGCCAGAATGAGGCACGAACATTCTCGAAGCACTGCACAAAGTTTCCGGCCAATGAGAAAGTAAGCGCCAGAAGCCGAAGCGGAATCCATTCCAATATCTGAATTAGTAGGCTGATGAAATCAACCTGCTTCTGCAATTGCTGCTCCCTGTGGCTATCACGTAGCTGGTAGCTGATATAGGAAAACAATATCCCTAGAGCCCCCGCGCACATATACCAAAAGAACAAAACGAACATCCTCTCGAAACTGCGGTAGGTAAGCTGTTTACTGAAATACCTACCAATCCCATCCTTGTCATCTACGTCCGGCAAGCCCGTTGCACGAAATTCCTGCTTGAGGAAATCGATGCACGCAGCCATGTCTCCTCCTTTAAACTTCTCGAGAAAATCCTTCGCAAGCTGACCTGGTTGCGTCCGATCGAAAGCCACGAGCAAAACCAATATATGCACCATCATAGTGGCAAGCCCAAAGACACTGCCCTTGGCGACGAACAAGATCAGAGTCAGTGAAGCCAAAGGAAGTGCATAGATGAGAGTGAACGCTGCAAGCCAACCAAGGGGAAGCTTATCCGAGAAATTTGCAGCCCAGCCTTCAAGTCGACATCTGAATCTGAAAAACCAGCCATCATTGAAGCGGTCAAAGTCTTTGAGCCAGAGATAGTTAATCATCAAACAAATCAGAATCACTAGGAATTTCATTCGAGTCCTTTTTTATGTGCACTTCGATRCATGCACTCTTTTAYTACTGTTAATGACCAGCCAACCACTCAAGCTGACAATGAATGCTTGTATCTGRCCCAGTCAAAACARGGRCCGGGATCAGTTTTTCTTTTCCCTGCTATATCGCTATGCCCGACRATCTTATCACTGCTCATCTTCGGGTACGTGCTCAGYAATAGYTCAGTCACATCCCTGAGRCTAGTGTACTGGCTATCGGTAAAAGGYTCCAAATCAGTRCCTTCCAGCTCAATGCCTATGGAGTAATCATTGCARTTACGCCTYTCRCAAAAAAKYGACTCTCCCGCATGCCAAGCTCGCYTACTGAAAGGAACGAACTGTGTGAACCGACCCACTCGATCGATAAGCAAATGAGCTGATACTTTGAGGTCYGCTATTTCTCGATAGAAAGGATGAGAYTCGCTATCAAGTTCGTTGCAGAAAAATTGYTTAATCGCAGATGTRCCRTATTCGCCGGGRGGGAGACTRATATTGTGAATTACCAACAACTCGATATCGCTGCGCTCTGGYCTGGCATTCTGATTGGGCGACTCTAYTATTTGAGCACCTATAARGATGTCGTTGTCTATAGTGAGATTCATCGCAACGGCCCAGCGAACAAATAGATTTCTAAATGGCGTCCGACCTCGTAAAGATCATACGCACTTCAATCGTTCGATATTACCACAGAATCTTAACTTGCTTGACGAAGTAGGTGAGCTAGCCCTGACTCATTAGCCGGAAAGGTAAGTGGCGGGCTGTGTGGAAGTGAGAAATCTACGACTTGCGTTCGAATACGGTGATATTACAAGCTGCTGGACTACTTGCACCGTCTGAGAGAACAATTTCTGAACGGCGAAGAGAGATAGCTAAACCCAGTCGGCTACGGGTAATAGCGATTTTTCTAGTACGCGTATTCGAGCCCGAATTAGTTATTACGAACACATCATCCTGAACTCCACTTCTAGTGACTAAGCAATCGTGAAGTTTACCCTTTATAAGCATCTTCACAGAACTACAGGCACCCAACCCATCTACCGAGGATAGGCAGTCAAGCAACTGAGCCTTCTCTTCGCTTTCGGCATAAGCGTCATTTACCGGCTCGCCATTTATGAGCTGCGCTATTTCGTTTAAGTCTTCGGCATTTAAAATACTTTCTCCCGAGGGGCTAACAGTAGCCTCGGGCTCTATGCGAGCACCAATCTCAACGGCCCTTTCTCTAAATGACGGTCGAAGTGGGGTTACCTTTCCTGAGATATGATTTTTGAGCGCATTGATAAAACGCTCTTCATCGGCAATAGAAACCCTTAGCAATCGCAGGCCCTGGCTTAATTTTTCAATAAGCAACGATTCATCAAATTTGCTCGTTTTCATCTGACCCGCACTGCACAGCGCCAGCAACTGCAARACATGTTCYGCCTCTTGCCACTCWAGACTCGACACACCTTTRTTGAGGCCAATTAGCAGCAACACCATGCGCCAATGCTCTTCGGCCATCCGYTGTACAAAATCAGGCACATCGGCACTTGATCGAACTACTTGTAAGGCATCRTTCACGGATGATTCAACCGCTTTAGAATCAGGCCTGARCYGCTGAGAATCAGATGYTAAATTGTACTCAGYYACCTTGYYTGGCGTGCAGCTACGAGCAACCGGCATATGAAAAGAAGACGACGATGAATAGAGGCGGTCCACRAACTGYTTGTTATCGATGTTGTTCAAGATACTGATGCTATCTAGGAAAAGTTTTTCCATTTTCATAAGGAAATTCTGCTCGAACAATTTCATGAATGCCAATCGAATCTCTAGATCAATTTTGATCATGTCTTGGGCCTCGATAAACCCGAGAAGCACTGATGAAATAAGTGTATTGCCGCGTAGTAGATGCTTGCCTTTTTTGGTTTCTATTGTAGAAATAAGGATTTCCATCTGCTTCATGTAGGGCGAGTAGCGCTTATTTGCCTTTCGCGCCATAGTGCTGATTGCAAGCTCAATCTCCATGCTCTCAAAAATAACCGCCGATTCTGAATTCTGTCGTGACTGTGGCGAGGAATAATCAAACTGGGAATTGCCACGTTCCATATTATTCGAGGCAGTATCGAGAAAGGTTTGTTCGAACAAGACTTGCTTGGCGCGGATTTCTCTCATCGCGCCTAAGTAGTCGCTACCCTCTGCGAACTGACCTTGCTTGCCTGCCTCAAAAACGAAGTCATCGACTTCGTCGAAGAAACTATCAGCCAATTGATTCATCTGCTTTCGCAGTCGCTGCCTTAACGCCCAACCAGCCTTCTCAACCAGCGCTGTATCCGCAGATCGAAATTTAGTAGCTTGGTTTACCATCGGGACTATGGACATGATTTCTGTGCTAAGCGCACTATTTATAGGTGTTTCAAGATTTCTTATATCACCCAGCCCTTGGGTAAAGCATGACACTGTTCACAGACCGAGAAATTAACTGTCATATTGGATAAATTCAACCGCTTGCCTCGTCAAATTTTTTCAAAAAACATGACTGAGTTCACAACTTCCTATTCCAAGTGGGATAAGACATAATCTTCAAAATGTCTTATCCCCCGACAAAAAACAAACCCCCACCGGGCAAACGCATTGGCCAAGGCATGCTAATCTTCAGTTTCGTGCTTGGGCTAGGCGGCCTAACATTCTTCTTTGACGATCAAATTCAGAAACAGATAAACCCGAATCAGAACCCGCTGTCGATGCAGTTAAGTTCAGGGGTACGGGAAGTCGTTTTGCAGCAAAACAGACAGGGACACTATGTGGCAAGCGGCACCGTGAATAATGTGCCGGTTCTCTTTCTACTGGACACTGGGGCCACCGACGTTGCAATACCTGAGTCAATTGCCTTAGCTGCCGGCCTGCAACGTGGAAAAATATCACGAGCATCGACAGCGAATGGCGTGATCTCCGTCTATTCAACCCGGATTGCCAAATTGACCCTTGGCAACATAGTTCTCGAGGATGTCAACGCAAGCATCACTACAAGCATGGTCGGCAATACAATCCTGCTCGGAATGAGCGCGTTGCGTCAGGTAGAGTTTAGTCAGCGCGGCGGAGAATTAACCCTTCGACACTACCCGGAGTCTTGAGAGAACATGTCCCCTACCGTCCCTGTCGATATAGCTAAGCTCGTCAATTTTTGCCTGCAAGAGGATGTTGGCGCAGGTGACATCACTGCGGAACTCATCTCCATTGATAAAACAATTTCGGCAAAAATAATAAGCAGAGATAACGGTATTTTTTGTGGACGACCTTGGGCAGACGAGGTAATGCAACAAGTCGATAGCTCGCTCACAATAAACTGGAAGATCAAAGAGGGAGCTGAGCTCTCTCCCGATCAGACTCTCGTCCAAATTTCTGGTTCGGCACGCAGCATTCTAACCGCTGAGCGAACCGTATTAAATTTCCTGCAAACACTTTCTGCTGTTTCTACAATGAGCCAGTACTATGCATCTATGACACGACACACATCAGTAAAATTACTGGACACAAGAAAAACTCTGCCAAGCCTGCGCTCAGCACAGAAATACGCAGTTCGTATTGGGGGGTGTTTCAATCACCGCATGGGATTATTTGACGCCTTCCTGATCAAGGAAAACCACATCGCCGCCTGCGGTGGTATTGATGCAGCCGTATCTAAAGCCAAAGCTCTCTACCCCAGCAAACCTGTTGAGATAGAGGTGCAGAATCTAGATGAGTTGGAGCTGGCTATCTCTGCAGAGGCAGACATCGTAATGCTCGACAACTTCGATTACAGCAATCTGGTGAATGCCGTGAAATTGAATGCTGGGCGCTTGAAACTAGAGGCTTCTGGGGGCATAGATAAGGATAAATTGGTATCTATCGCTGAAACTGGCGTAGACTATATTTCAATAGGCGCGCTGACTAAGAATTGCCAGGCTACAGACCTTTCACTATTGATAGAATGATGATTACGAGAATTCATCAACGTTGTCCAGACGCTAAAAATTAGGGAGAATCGATGCAATACAAAGCCTTTTGTAAAAATCTACTCTCAATCGGACTACTGCTAATTCCTGCAGTGGCATCAAGTCATGGTGGGAATATCGACATCAATGGCGGGCACTATTACGGCCGCTCTTATCACTGCCATCTGACCGGCTGCGAAATGCCGGACACATTCAGCATCGGCAGAGCTCGAAGAGATGGCCTCTCGACTAATCGTCGTGCTAGAGAAAAATTCTTCAACACGGATGATTGGGACTTCGAAGTCGACTATGACAACGACTGCCAATCAACTCGGCAGGAAATATTGATTCTCACGAGCCGTACGGAGACTCGATACACCAATCCGCGCAACTGTGTAGTTCGTACCGGTGAATGGCTAGATGAATATACCGGCAAGATTTTTAAGGTAGCCGTTAAAATCGACATAGATCATGTCATCCCACTCATGTACGCGCACACCCATGGCGGTGATCGTTGGCCGCAAGAGAAGAAATTACGATTTGCTAATGATCCTCGCAACATCATGTTGGTAGAGCGGCGAGAGATTAAGAAGAAGCGCGAACGAGGTCCAGACCGTTATCTGCCGCGCAAAGAATTTCAGTGCGACTATGCTGGCATGTGGCAGGCAATTGCCGACAACTATGATCTGGACATAGAGTCTCGAGACAAAAATAGAATTAGAAAAATTTTGGACGGTTGTACCGACTAGCAACAGCCTGAATTGTTAGAAAAGCTGGACTACAGAAAGAGATGCAAAAAAATGCCGAACTTACATTCGGCGTTTTTTATTTCGGTCTACTGTTCAGTCTATTGTAAGTTAGGGACTTAATATCTTAATAGCGTCCATGCCGTTGTCTGGATCCAACTTAGCCTCGCCTGCTGGAAACCCATTCTCAGACAAAATATAGGCTATTACGTCTGTATACTCATCGAGCATCAAGGAACCAGGATTGTCGACTGGCATGTTTCCCAAGATTGACTCCCACAGCCAAAGAACTGGCTGATTGTTGTAAGACTTCAGAATATCGCGATAAAAGCGCATATCGTGGCATGTCTTGCAGCTATTGTTGTAMACACCCTCGCCAGACTCTGCCTGTGCTGCAGTGAAGACGCCGTCATTCACAGTTYTGYCCTCAGCCAACCCGATCTGACTTAGTGCWAGACTCGTCAATACAAAAATTATTTTCACCGAATTTTTCATCGTKYAATTCCTCAGCAGAAAATGAAACTCGTGTTTCATRCCTGCTTATCCTTTAGGGTAAATACTCTGCAACTTATGCAACCRGCTATCAGTCCTRTCCTAAATCATCTTATCAATTGAGCTGAYTTGAGAGCCGCGTAAACATAAACCACATCAGTCATTTTATCAAGTRSTTGCATCTACTCYAYTAAATCGAYGCTGNRAAAAAAYACTTATAAATCAGCCTCTTAATATCATGCGCCTACTATARACYRAGATAAATGAACCGCAGCTTAACTGYGGGTCCAGCTCGYCTGMGAAAGYAGAAGTCTGTYGCAAYTRCCAAYAYTCRATTRGACAGATRCAGCAATGACAGARCGCTTAGACTYGTAAGCCCTGCTGGGYCTGCGCTCCCAGTCAGTCGCCCAGAATRCGYAYTTCCAAACCTTAGTCCCTGTCACTGTCTTTGTACATCAATGCKGTGACCTGYTCTGACACCAGCCCAATAAGGAATACGATGATTGCCGTCATCAATAATACCGCACTCATATTTGTGAAAGTTCCCTGAGTCGTATAGGTGTAAATGTAATTCAGCACCCCTATGCCAAAAAAACCAAAAGCTACTGGCAAGAAAATTTTCAGTGGCGAATACAATGTGCCGACCTTGAAGATTATGAGCAGAAATCGAATACCATCCTTCATCAGACTGATATGGCTTTCGCCCAAACGCTGCTCCGTCTGAATTGGCAGATAGCCCACCGAATAGCCCGCGCGAAAAAATGCCATCGTACTTGTGGTGGGGTAGGAGAATCCATTAGGCAGTAAATAGAGAAACTCTTTGAATCTCTCCGCCTTAACTGCTCTAAAACCCGATGTTAGATCTAGAATCTTATGYCCGGTAATGGCAGATGAAAGCCAGTTGTARACGCCATTGGCAATTGCACGAAARGAATCTGCCTGCGATTGCTTATCTCTTGCACCCACTACCATCTCATAGCCCGTGGCGAGCTTTTCCAGCAATCGTGGTATATCTTCGGGTTTATGCTGCCCATCCCCATCCAAAAATACGATCACCTCACCCTTCGCTGCTTTTGCTCCAGTCTTAATGGCTGCGCCGTTCCCTTTGCTGTAGGGATGCGTAACGACAGTAACGCCATGCTGCTCGCAGATACTCAGCGTGTCATCGGTAGACCCATCATTTACTACWATCACTTCAGCATCCGCCACCACAGCGAGCAARCGYGGCAARAAGCCCTTTAGATTCTCCGCTTCATTTTTCGCTGGGATCACAATTGATARHGAAYAGYWYTGATCAGWTTGAKTCATATTSATTCCTRGGCKCGCCNGCTAYCGMMTATCTAGYCGRGCATTAATATCSRYTTCCATTRYTRCGATKTCDTCTTCAAAKGAGGGTAACAAGAWTGAYTGTTCYTTGTCAGCAGCTCTYGCTCTTTCTAGAAATATTAACGCATCAGAATTACGCCCTGCCGATGCGCTGATCATYGCTTGCCKAATAGGGATGTTCACAATTGGATGTAGATCGAATGAATAGCGCAATTGAATCAACGCAAGATCGAGCTGCCGATAATGCACAAAGAGGTCTGAATACAARRWSKGAWRRSYRGCCCTGCGATCGTTCGCTAGGGAGAGTACACCAACAGCATCAAATAGCGCTACCATCGTCTGGTAACTTGGAAAATTGCATTTACTAGCGATTAGGTTCTCTAGCAAGGCAATCAGATGAAAATTAATATCATTATGGTAGTACTCTAAATCTTCTATACTTCCGATTTCTTCTAGGCTGTACGGCGCGTCCAAGCCAGCCTCGCAGGCTCTATTCCACATATGCAAAAGAGTGGTAATTTCTCGAGGGTTCAACTCATGAGCTCGTTGTAAGTAAAGAAGACTCCCTTCCTGGTCTCCAACTACAGAAAGCAAATCAGCATAGGCAATTTGCGCCCGGCTAGAATTGGGTTGATTTTCAGCCCAATGTGCTAGCAGTTCGCCACCATGACCCCATAGCCTAGAATGCTGCCAAGTTGTCCAGGCCATTAACATCAGCGTGATGGCAATGAGTGACATAATGGCTCGCTTCCAATTCTTCCAATGGGAAGTTTGCATCAAACTATTCAAATACCATACACCGGTAATTAGGGGGCCGATCATCGACATATAATTCCTGTGCTCAAAATACAGTTCCAGAGGCAAGTATGTGGACTCGAGTAGATGCATCACGAAGAACCAAGCTATCCCAAAAAACAATATCGGCTGAGTCTTACGCCAGTACAAACCCGCCGCGGCAAGTCCAGCGAGGAGGAACACACAGAAGAATGTACTGAGAGGGTTGAACAATGACTCAGAGATAAGCAGGTCATCACTATACAAACTTACCCCCGCGTCAACAGGCACTAGTATCTTAACTAGATAGATCACAATAATACGAGACTGCGATAGAAGCCGCTCATAGAGACTGAAGTGCCTGAATTCATAAGCCGCTACCGCATCCGGAAAGGTGAGCAGTAAATATATTCCGAACACCGCCAAAGGCGCCACAATGCCCACTCGGTACCAAGTAATCAACTCAGTGTTTTTAGGCTGCGCTCGAAAGATACTGAATTCGCAAACGACAATTAGCAGGAGTATCAGCACACCATTCTCCTTGCTCAGAACGGATAGCAGAGCAAAGGGAAATAGACAAAGGCAGAGTAGCAACAGCCCCTTCCTGGGATTAGATAGAACCAGTCGTCGGCCCTTCAAGTAACAAAGCAAGGAAGCGAGTGCAAAGAATGTCATTAGCTGTGTCATTCTCTGCACGACATACAAAGTCGTGCTCCCATTAAGAGGATGCAACAACCAGAGCGCCGCTACGAGAAGACCGAGCAGAGCGCTGCGCTGAATTGACAGGCCAAGAACTTGCAGCAGTTCGCTGACGAGCCAGCAGAGCATGAGACCGCTGAGCAGGTGAATCATAATATTCGTGTATTTAAAGGAAGCAATATTGGCCGGCCAGCTTTGCGCGTCTATGAGAAACGACAACATGGAAACTGGGCGACCACTCGGTCCCGAGGAATTGCCAAAGACGAACTGCTTGAATGTCGACCAACTTGAGACCCCGCCATTGTCTCCAATTGGGCTAAGGTTCGTGTAGTCATCGAGCAGGATCGGACCCGTGATTCCTGGTGAGTAGATTAGAATTACTACACAGACTAGCGCCGCCAGCAGAACACCAAAACGTATCAGATACTCAGTCTCTATGGGTGCAGCTGCTGGGGTGGGCTTATTGACGTCGATGGTAGGGGTCCGCTCTGCGACTTATTGATGATGGCGCTAGTGTAAGAGAGCCGCAGGGAACTAAGCAATTGCTTATCCAGAGCGCTCTCATTTGGACTGCCGTAGTCAGGCTACAGCCTTACCTGCTGATTTATCTGTTTTACTGACATTTTTTGTCAGTTTTATCCTCTATTGTCAGTTGATGACGCGCTGAGCTTGTCAGCTAAAATACTACAAAATAGCAATTAGTTCTTTAATATCAGATGGTTAAAGAGTTTTAACTTTCTGGCACGGAAAATGTATTAGTTAGCCTACCCGTTGTTAACTCTACGGACAGGATTTTAAATTAGTTGGTTTTCCAAACTGGAGATAGAAAATGAAGAAAGTACAAAATGGTTTTACACTGATCGAACTGATGATCGTTGTTGCGATTATCGGCATTCTAGCGGCGGTAGCGCTTCCTGCTTACCAAAACTACTCAAACCGCGCAGCATTCGCTGAACTAGTTCTTGCCGTATCTCCACGCAAGACCGCTGTAGAACTTGCGATCCAGACACGTGGCCCTGCGAACCTTGCGGCACTCGACGCTGGCACGCTAGGTATACCCGCAGATGTTGTTGCTGCAGCCACCACACACGGTGCTACGGTTCTAAATGGCGCAATCACTATGACTTGGCAGAGCGACAACACACCTCTTGATCCTACTGCCGGCGGTATTACTTATTCTTTGACAGCTGGTAGTGTCACTCCTCCGGTACAGTGGACTGAAGGCGGCACTTGTCTGGCTGCCGGATTCTGCTAGAACAGATTGTTCAGCTTAGTTAACTCAAGTCTCACTTGAGTTCGAGATAGCTGGCACCCAATACCCATTGTGGTGCCAGCATTTCAAAAACTTAAAAATTTCCTGTAGTCACTTCGAAGTTTTTAAAGAAGTCTTTACTTCCTATTGGCTCTATTTAACGACTCTTTCCAACCCGTGCGCACTATTGCATTCGCCACCTCTTACCTAAATTTTGGGAATTTTAAAAGGTTAGCCGATGAGCCAAAACAAACAATCAGGCTTCACCCTCATCGAGCTAATGATAGTTACCGCTATCATTGGAATATTAGTTTCGATAGCTTTCCCAGCTTATGATCTCTATAGAAATCGCGCTCGGTTTTCCGAAGCTATCCTAGCCATAGGCTTCTATCGTGCAACGATTCTGGTAGAAGCCCAGTCCAATAAATTCACTACGCTTGCTGATGTTGACGCCGGCAGTCTAGGCATCCCTCCCGCTCAGCCACAGACCGCATCAACTCATGGCATCAATGTTGTGGATGGCGTCATCACAATAATGTGGATGGCCGACGGAACAGATCTAGCGGGAACCACTTATACCTTGTCCGCCCAAGGCATAGAGCCACCAATTGAATGGGTATCGGGCGGTAGCTGTACTATTGGCGGATATTGCTAAGCATTAGATTGTATTCGCCTTCTGTCTAATTCGACTGCAGCTATAAATCAAGCTGTTTACGCTATCTCTATTCCTCGACGATTGCCCTAGTCGCACTTCCACTCTAGTAGAACTCGCTAAGAGTTCTACTATCGATATCAAAACACACAGAACCGCTAACCACAGSAGATATGAATTTACTGAATARGCAGGATTCATCAAGCTGATTCARCACATCTTCTGATGCGCCACGTCTTAGWGCTTGCTCTGCTCTAAACACACTTCTTAASCCCTCGRCCGAATCAGGCATCGCGCGGTAAATTTCTGTTTGTATATACAGTGGRTCACCGATGAATTGAGCYCGCATTGAAGCAATCTGRGCGGCAATYTCAGACTCCGGTAGCTCGATATAAATTAGTTTTGGATAGGGCCCAGGAAAAYCCGTAAGCATTTGTGGGTCRCGCTCATACTGCAAAAAATCTTCTCTGTCGACGCTATAGAACGTGTCATASGCTAACACCAACGCTAGAGGRCGCTCACTGTAAATAACCCACATCCCAGCGGCCATGCAGGCTRYTTGAAAGAATGCGATACAACTAAGATCGAAGTTTAGCCCCTTCTTCCCCGCCTTAAAGACAACTAAAGTCAACAGAGGGCCCGCTATTAGGTCTACTCCTATTACTAATTGTAGCCCCGTCCACCCACTATCGATATTAAACAGAATTCCTGGGTACCACAGAAGCAGTATTACCGCTAACAGCCCTAGAAATATCGCCAAGCTGATTAAAAAATGTATGGCACCCGCCTTCCATCGACTCATGATTAACTGCTCCAGGCATGAATTCTCTGTTCAATTGAGGGTAAAGCCGAAGCTTGTCCTACAATTCAAAAACCAACACAAGCCTAATTCTAGCAGAGAACTCTTCAATGGCTGACAAAATAGTCGGCTTAGCGCGGCGATTAGTAGCAGAAAAAATGATCGATGAGGCGAARGCCCAGCAATCGATYCTAACAGCCAAACACCAAGGCACRCCTCTAGCCCACTACCTCGTACGCAATAAGCATGTAGATCAAYATGCACTAGCTGTCACTACTGCGGATGAGTTTCAATTGCCTCTMATTGAGATCGAGAGCTTCGAACTTGACCATTGTCCGGTGAGTGTTGTCGATGCCGATCTAGTTAAAAAACATCGAATACTCCCTCTTTCTGCTAGCAGTACACGTCTATTCTTAGCCATATCCTATCCAGGCGACCTAAGCGCTATAAATGAAATCGAGTTTCATTGCGGGCTAAAAATAGAATTGATCATTGCAGAAGATACTAAGCTAGATTCAGCCATCAAGGCGTACTTGCAACGGATCAGCCGCAGCTATTTAAGCCAGGCAGCTATCGACAGCAAACTTGAAGATGAAATCGCGATCAACTCTCCTACCTTAAGCGAAGGCGAAGAGGAGTTAAACACTTTCGATGAGACGCCCCTCGTACGTTTCATAAATAATTTACTGTTAGAAGCCATCGCCCTGCGCGCCTCGGATATTCACTTCGAACCTTATGAGAATGTCTACAGAATTAGATTTCGCATAGATGGCCTGTTACGGGAAATGACTAGACCCCCAGTTAAGCTTACTGCCCGACTCGCGTCGCGAATAAAAATCATGGCACATCTCGATATTGCTGAGAAACGAGTCCCTCAAGATGGTCGACTCCGTATCCGACTCGCGGGAAAAAGATCTATCGATTTTCGCGTCAGTAGCCTACCCACACTGTGGGGCGAGAAAATTGTAATGCGAATTCTTGACCCTCTGAACACCGATCTCAATATAGATACTCTAGGCATGGAGCCGGAGCAAAAAGAGGCGTACTTGCAGGCACTGCAAAAACAACAGGGCCTGATCCTGGTTACTGGGCCCACGGGCAGCGGAAAGAGCCTAACTCTTTATAGTGGCCTAAACAGCTTGAATGCAAACACAAAAAATATATCGACAGTGGAAGATCCCGTCGAAATCACCATCGAAGGAATTAACCAACTTGCTGTAAACGTGAAGACAGGGATATCATTCTCTGGCGCACTGCGTGCGATCCTCCGCCAAGACCCAGACATTATTATGTTGGGCGAGATCAGGGATCTGGAAACGGCAGAGATCGTGTTACGTGCAGCACAGACAGGTCATCTAGTACTTACCACTCTGCACACGCTAAGCGCCGCGGCGAGCCTCAACAGGCTACGCAATATTGGCATTCCGCGCTATAACCTCGCGAGCACTATTAGCCTGATTGTGGCGCAGAGGCTAGCGCGCAGGCTCTGTGAACGCTGTAAAGAAGCTATCGAAATCCCCGAAAAAGTACTCATAGAACAAGGATTGACAGAAGAGCTGCATCCAAACCCTCAGCTCTTCCGCGCAAAAGGCTGTGACGACTGTGTGGATGGATTTCAAGGGAGAGTCGGCTTTTATGAAGTAGTTCCTGTATCCAAGGGCCTGTCTCGAATTATCATGGAGGGGGGCAGAACACAGCGGTTCCGTAAACACATGAGAAAGCACGGATATCTTAATCTTCGGCAAGCAGCACTGCTCAAAGTTGCACAGGGACTGACCAGCCTAGAAGAGGCTAACAGACTGACTTAAATACAAAATTTCACACTATCGTGCTATAATCAGCGCGATCTAACGACTAGATAACTTGGCGAGGCGCCTATGGCTACTGAAGCAAAACAAACCACCTACCTTTGGCAAGGTACCGATAAAAACGGTAACAAGACCAAAGGCGAGATTCAGGGTAGTAGCCAGGCTCTGGTGAAGGCGCAGCTGCGCAAGCAGGGAGTTGCTCCGACCAAGGTCAAGCGCAAGTCAAAGGATCTATTCGGGCCTAGAAAACAAAAGATCAAGCCTATGGATATTGCCGTGTTCACGCGCCAGCTAGCAACGATGATGAAATCAGGCATCCCTCTTGTTCAATCATTTGAGATCGTCGGTGAAAGCCTAGAAAACCCATCTATGCGCGAATTAGTTGGTCGTATACGCGACGATGTAGCCGCAGGTAATACCTTCGCCGACTGTATTCGCAAACACCCACGTTATTTCGATGACCTATTCTGCAACTTAGTAGATGCCGGTGAGCAATCCGGCGCGTTAGAAACCATGCTTGATCGCCTAGCCACGTATAAAGAAAAATCCGAAGCACTGAAGTCTAAGATAAAAAAGGCGATGAACTACCCGATCGCTGTAGTCTGCATTGCCCTTGTTGTCACGGGGATTCTGCTTATCAAAGTAGTGCCTCAATTCGCGACCACTTTCTCTAGCTTTGGTGCCGATCTGCCGGCATTTACACTCTTCGTGTTAGGCCTTTCTGATTTGGCAATCGCACACTGGTGGAAAGTATTGATAGGAATCACTCTCTTTGGTTACGTTTTTAAAGAAGCTAAATTCAGATCTGTGAAAGTCGCTCAAATGGTAGACAGAATTTCACTGAAGTTACCCATAGTTGGCCCGATATTAAACACTTCTTGCTATGCGCGCTTTACGCGAACATTATCAACCACCTTTTCCGCCGGTGTGCCTCTCGTAGACGCCTTAGAGTCAGTCGCTGGAGCGACTGGTAATATCGTTTACGCTACAGCAACCAGAAAAATTAGAGACGATGTGACAACAGGGCAACAGCTCAATTATGCCATTAAGAACACCACCCTATTTCCGGCCATGATTACTCAGATGGTTGGTATTGGAGAAGAATCAGGCGCCTTGGATTCGATGCTGGATAAGTGCGCTGTCTACTATGAAGCCGAGGTAGATAATGCAGTAGACGGACTCACCGCCTTGATGGAGCCGATGATCATGGCTGTATTGGGCATATTGATCGGCGGCTTGATGATTGCGATGTACCTGCCAATTTTCCAGCTCGGCGCGGTGATGTAACCGTTATAACACTACATGGAAATAATTGACCTCCTCTCTTCTAGCCCAGCTTTCCTACTAACCGTCTGTATCATTTTAGGACTGTTAGTCGGAAGCTTCCTCAATGTAGTAGTTTACCGACTACCTATAATGCTACAGCGCGATTGGCGCGAGCAATGCTGCGACTATCTCGAAATAGAAAATGCCACTCCTGACAGCAACGAATCCTCTGCTAAGTTTAAAGTATTCAATCTACAGAAACCTGATTCACATTGTCCACTTTGCAATCACAAAATAAAGCCATGGGAAAACATCCCTGTTCTGAGCTATCTGTTTCTCCGTGGTAAGTGCTCTAACTGCAAAGCAAAAATTTCAATTCGCTATCCTAGCGTCGAATTTGTGAGTGGCGTTCTTTCAGGCTTAGTCGCATTTCACTTTGGTGCCACTTGGCTAACGATAGCCTTGCTGTTCTTAACCTGGGCATTAATAGCTCTTACGCTTATCGATTTTGATCATCAGCTACTACCCGACAACATCACGCTGCCACTTATTTGGCTTGGCTTACTCGTCAACACAATCGATCTCGGATTCGGCGTTACGCTAAGGGACGCCGTGATTGGTGCGATTGCAGGATATCTCACACTCTGGGTCTTTTTCTGGGCGTTTAAACTGGCAACCGGAAAAGAGGGTATGGGTTACGGGGATTTCAAGTTGTTGTCCGCCCTAGGAGCTTGGATGGGTTGGCAGAGTCTGCTGCCTATAATTATTCTTTCTTCACTCGTAGGCGCTGTGTTCGGTATCGGAATGATACTACTTTTAGGAAGAGACAAGTCCGTGCCAATGCCATTCGGCCCGTTTCTCGCCGGCGCCGGGTTTCTCATGTTGATATGGGGCCCTCAATTAAGCGCATTCTATATCGACAACTTCATCAGCTAAGAACAAGCTCTCAACAATTGTTATGCAGGCCCTGTCAGAATGAACACTGCAAAAAAATATATAGTCGGCCTTACTGGCGGAATCGGTAGCGGCAAGTCTGCCGCTGCCAAAATATTTCTAGCATTGGGAGTTGAAGTCATTGATGCTGACGCACTCGCGAGAGAAGTCGTCGAGCCAGGACAGCCAGCGCTCAGTGATATTGCCGCTCACTTCGGCGACGAGTTAMTRACTACCGAAGGGWACCTCGACAGGGCCGCGCTTCGCAAAATCGTGTTCTCGAACCCCGAACACAAATCTTGGCTAGAGRGTTTGTTGCACCCGCTAATTGCAGAATTACTGCAGCGYAGGCTGGATGCAACTAAGTCYCCTTATGCAATTCTAGAATCTCCGCTGTTATTAGAAACAGAGCAGCACAAGYTGGTAGAGAGRGTGCTCGTGATCGATGCAGAWGAGAAAACCCAGATAGMWAGAGCATTAAGAAGAGACGGARGCGACGAAAAAATAATYCGATCCATCATTGCCTCACARATTGATCGAGATGAGAGAGTTCRGCGCGCGGATGATCTCGTGSCTAACGAAGCGAGCCTAGAGCAACTCAAAGTAAACATTGTGGCACTTCACAGTAAATATATGGAAATGGTAACCGAAMAATGAACATAAAAACYACTGTCGTCGACTGCCCAAATTGTAAGAAGTCAGTTGAATGGACGGATGAGAATAATTTCCGGCCATTTTGTAGTAGACGCTGCAAGCTAATCGATTTTGGAGGATGGGCCAGCGAACGCAATAGCATTCCCGGAGAGTCCGTTTACCCAGCCATAGCGGATGAATACGACCAGTAGCCCAAATCCTTGCCTGTATAACAAGACCCTGCTGATTAGAGTGCTGTTCCCGTTATAGCGGGCATTGGCATCCAATAGAATTTACTGCTCTCATCGTGCACCTCATTCTCAAGAAAGATAAGAAGGAAATTTCCATCCAGTGAGATTCGAATCTTTTTGATCGCCTCGCCTGCCAGCAATCCCAACTCAAAATCTTCTAGAATTAGATGTGTTACTACATCAAAGAAGTAGAGCTTGTCGTTGTCCGTGGCAATTAGAATTGTTCCTGCCTTGTTAAAGGTCGCACTAACCGGCGAACTACCTAAGAACCACTCTCCATCGGAATCGAAATAATCATCGGGCGCCATGTCGACGATACTAAAATTCTGTGTACTGCGATTGCCGTTAGGGCAAGTGTAGGCGAGTCTCGTGCCGTCAGGTGAAGTCGTAAAATCCGTGCAGGAACTACCTACCGCAATATCCGTATTAGGAAGAAAGGTAAGTGCATTTGTCGCTGTATCAAAATCGAAAGTAGCAAGGTTTGAAGCGGTAGCCAAGAATACGTGGTCCAAGACATCGTCGTATTCAACTCTTACCGGATCTTCTAGAGGGATACTCTCCGTTAAGAAACCAGCATTTTCTGACATTAGCCCCAACCACAGACCAGTAGTCGAGAAAGGCACATCTGCATCGGGGGCCGTGAGGATATTGTCAAACATAAGCGCGAATACGTTGCCGTCTTCGCCGAGAGCCAGATCACGTAGCGACCATCTGTAGGTAAATCCGCCAATACTCTGAGTGACATTATTGGAAGTAATGCTTCCCGTATTTAAGTCAAGCTTATAGAGCCTCTGCGTCTCTGGATGCACAGTCATGAAGATCACTCCATTGTCTTCATCGACTGTAAATTGATCGGGTATCTGACCGAAGCTATAGGTGTTACCCGTTTCACCCGATATGAGATTTCGCTCAACTACGCGGTTACGCACAGAATCACCTATCAACACCCAACCGTGGCAGAGAGGCACAAAATCCTGACTGGATTCAGTGATTAAGCCACCACCCAATGCTGAAATCGTTGCCTCCGAAGGCCCAGACTGAACGGCACCAATGCTAAGAGTTTCGAAGCGCATCGGGTTCGAACCTTCGATGAATTCCAATCTGAAGGAAAGCTGCTCTTCATTGAAATTGACACTCGGTACATCCAAAATCCCGGAATTAACGGAGTAGCTCGATGCACCAATCGCGACGCTCGATACCGCAGGAGGAGAGAATGCGCTGCAATTAAGTAAACCAGCACCGGAAACAGCTGGCGGCGCCACTCCAGTGCCGGTGATTTCTGCCTGTGTTAACTCAAAGATTAATTCGTTCGCATCCACCATCTGCATCTGTAAAGCGATCTCACCAATTCCAGCCACTTCTACATTTTGAACCCCCAACGTATACCCATCGAAGCGGGCAAAATCTGTGGCAATTGCTGGAACCGCTCCAGGGGTAAAGGTTAGCGAGTAGTTTGTACGAAATTTAACGCCTGTCCATGCAGGAATGCTCGTCGTCAAAACAACAGACGGAAGCACTGAACTCTTAATTCTAAACGCAACATATTGGCTACTATTCAAAGCTGAATTAACCGCCCCTGTCACATCGATATCGATCTGAGTAAGGCCTGCGGCGTCGACCTCTGCGATAGCTGCAGAAAATCCAGTGGAATAATCGGTAAATTCAACTACGCCATTATCTGAGTACATATAGATTTCTAGCGGTGCTACGCCATTTTGCGTATAGACTGTCTCAATCGGCAATGTCAGGGTTGCTTGGCTTACACTAGCGGTGGTGTTGAAATCGAAAACAGCGACGGCTGCATCTATGAAATCTGTACCGGTCACTGCCCAACCGTCAGAACTGACGTAGGATGCGTTTACCGCTGCCCCTACGGCTACGGCCGCTGGCCCATCTGCTACACCGTTCTCCTCGTCTGTTCCATCTACGGGCACCACTACAACTGGGTTTTTCTCAACCAGCACGCCATCAGCGACCAATATAGCTGAATCCGCAAAGGCTACATTCATTGCTAAGAGCTTTGATGCAACTAAACTCGCCAATACCAATTTCTGTAACATAGTAATTCCCAAAGTTTCTCTAGAGGCCGCCAACAAGGTGGGCTCATTCATTTCGTACACTAATGTTTTAAAGTATTTCTGTATTTTCAACAAGTTAGCGTAAATCTCAGTGACCTACGTCACATAAATGCCCGTAACAACACGCTGCACTTCTTGGCTCTCCACATCGCTGTATCTGCCTAATTCGAGAATACTTTATCAAAAAATCATGATTTACTCGCTAATTTATACCTAGCTAATTCTATTTATATCAGTAGCTTGCTGGACTTAGCGAAGACTTTCCTTAAATGTCCATTAGCAGGGTGTTCAGCGTGCTTAGAGAGGTGAAAAAGCCGAGATTCCAGCGATGCCAAAGCCTCGATGGCTTTTGCAGGTGGAGAGATCCTGAGGCTCCATATCTCCTAAGGCAAAAATAGGTAAATTAACACGACTTGCCAATTGCTTAAAACCGTCCCAGCCAAGCCTTTGCGACACAGCGTATTTACCTGTCTCAGAAACCGGCGAGAGAAAAGCAAAGTCTGCATCAAGCGCTTCAGCATGCTGAAGCCCAGTGATGTCATGACATGATACGCCAAACAGCTTCTCACTAGATACCGGGCGCGAGTCGATKATCGMAGCCTGCTGGGAGGTTAAATGCAGCGCCCTAAGACTAGGCAGGCGTTCTTTGTCCAYCGTTTTACTGMAGGGAGAATACAGWAGCYTTRCCCCGCTAGCCTGACATAGCTCCTCAGCCCAMTTGAACCACTTAAGGTAAGTAGCCTCATCCGCCGACTTCTGCCGAAAATGAATTAGACGAGAATTGAGGCCTAACTGATGTTGGATAATATCGCGAAACTCGCCGAAATTCTGAGCATCTGGAGTAATGGAGATTAACTCAGGTAAGTTTAGTACGCGGATAATGCGTTCATTGGCTTTGGGGAAATCTGCCTCTCTTAGTTTAGAAAGTGCGCGCCATTCAATTGCCTGCCCTTCTCTTCCTTGTGGTATCCCTGAAAATTTTTCGATACGCCAAACATCTAAGTGTACCGACTTGTCGCTGTATTCATGCCTGATCTGAATCAACGGAGTGCAGGCCTGCACATTGATTCCTAATTCTTCCTCAAACTCTCTATTCAGCGCGTGCTCAACCGACTCGCCTTCTTCCACTTTACCTCCGGGAAATTCCCAGAGGCCGCCTTGATGTGATTGAGCAGGACGTAGTGCAATCAACACTTCCTGATTGTCATTGAGAAGAACACCGACAGCAACATGAACAATCGAATTTTTATTCACAGCACGGTGCTAACTGCGATAGTCCGCATTGATACGCACATACTCGTTAGATAGATCCGATGTCCAGACTTTTGTCCTAGCCTTCCCGCGACCAAGGTTAATTTCGACTCGGATTTCATCCTTATCCATCTCTGCCTGACCTGCACTCTCACTATACGCGGCATCTACAGCTCCTTTGGACACTAAGAGTGTGTCGCCAAGCGCCACAGTGACAGGCTCGATATTGAAATCGTTAAGACCAGCACGGCCGATAGCCGCAAGAATTCTTCCCCAGTTTGGATCAGAGGCAAAGAAAGCTGTTTTAACAAGGGGAGATTCCGCTACCGCATACGCTACTGCCAGACATTCCTGCTCAGACGCGCCTTCATTTACCTCGATCGTAATGAATTTGCTTGCGCCTTCTGCATCCCGAATCAAATCGGTGGCCAACTGCTCGAAAACAGCATTTAATTCAGACTGAAACTGCCTAGCAGCATCGCTATCAGCGTCCGTAATAACAAGAGACCCCTTGCCCGTCGCGACCAACATACAACAGTCATTGGTAGAGGTATCGCCATCGACTGTAATTCTATTAAATGAATTACTTACAGCGCTATCCAAGAATTTTTCGAGGAGGGGTTTTTCAATCTGCACGTCCGTAAAAACATAGGCAAGCAGTGTTGCCATGTTCGGACGAATCATGCCCGAGCCCTTCGCAAACCCACTTATGTTTACCTGCGAACCGTTAACAGTAAAACTTACCGAAGCTAGCTTTGGCCGCGTGTCGGTTGTCAATATTCCCTGCGCTGCCGATTCCCATGCGCGGTCAGACAATGCTTCATATAGCGCTGGTAACGCTACGAGTATTTTATCAAAAGGCAGTTGTTCGCCTATCACCCCTGTGGAGAACGGCAATATCTGTTCGGATGAGGTTCCCGCAATCTCCGACAAGCCATCACAGCATGCCATAGCCGCGAGTTCCCCTTCGTCTCCAGTGCCAGCATTCGCATTTCCTGTGTTAATCAAGAAATAACGACTAGCACTATTCTCAACTCGCCGCCTGGCTATGCGAACCGGCGCAGCACAGAATGCATTCTGGGTAAACACGCCAGCTGTTGTGGAGTTCTCTGCAATTTCCACCAAAACAAGATCGAGTCGATTAGCGTAACGAATTTGACTTTCAACTGCTGCTAAGCGAATCCCTGCAATGGGGGTGATGCTTACCTTTCTCTGGGGGCCAACCGCCATCTCAAAATCCTTACTCTGCTGCTACTTTTTCAGACTATTACAACGTCGATGCCTAGCCTATTTTGCCGTGGCAGACCTTATACTTCTTGCCCGAGCCACAAGGACAGGGATCGTTCCTTCCTACCTTCGCCATCTCTCGAATAAACGGAGGTGCCTTGTCGCCCTCTCCTTGGTTCCGCGCTGCAGGTGATGCCCCGCCCGCTGGCGGCTCAGACAATGCCGATACAGACTGATGCTGAAAATTCACTCGTTCTTTAGCACGCTCCTGCTCGCGTTGCTGCTCAATAGTATCYGCACTGTCTTCTTGCCGGATTTTCACGTGGCTCAAAACTTTAACAACTTCCTSCTGWAGATTTGTCATCAGGTCTTGAAACAGAGCGAACGCTTCMCGCTTGTATTCCTGTCGCGGGTTCTTGCCACCATAACTACGTAAAAATATCCCTTGTCGCAAGTGATCCATAGTCGCAAGATGATCCTTCCACAGACCRTCTAATATCTGTAATGTAATTTGCTTCTCGAAAGTGCGCATTTTTTCGCCCACTGCAGCACATTTCTGCTCGTAATCTGCAGTGAGTATCTCGTCGATTTTTTGTTTCAGCTGCTCTTCRTAGAGTTGATCATCCTCATCGAGCCATTTCTGAATRTCTTGCTGAGTAGAAAATTCGGTATCTATCGCTTTCTGCAATCCTTCTACATCCCATTGCTCRGGAACACTCTGAGGAGGGAAATACTCATCGACATATTGCCCTACTACTTCTGTRCGCATRTCTTTCAACARYTCTGAGATATCGTCGCTGGCCATRAGYTCATTACGYTGGCGATAGATGATCGTRCGCTGATCATTCGCTACATTGTCGTATTCCAGCAGTTGTTTGCGAATATCGAAGTTYCTACCTTCGACCTTACGCTGGGCCTTCTCAATTTGCTTTGTCACCATACTGTGCTCTATGGCTTCTCCATGCTCCATACCTAAGCGCTTCATGAAATTCTTTACGCCATCTGTTGCAAAGATCCGCAGCAAGTTATCGTCCATAGACAGATAGAATCGGGAATACCCGGGATCACCCTGTCTTCCAGAACGGCCACGTAACTGATTATCAATACGCCTTGATTCATGGCGCTCGGTGCCAACGATGTGCAGGCCACCAGCGGCAATAACTTGATCGTGACGCAGTTTCCACTCTGCCTTGATTTTCTCGATCTGTGCTTCAGTAGGGTTTGTCAATTCGGCAACTTCAGCTTCCCATTTGCCGCCCAATACGATATCTGTGCCACGGCCAGCCATATTAGTTGCGATAGTGACTACCCCAGGCCTTCCTGCCTGAGCAATAATCTCCGCCTCGCGCTCATGAAATTTCGCGTTTAATACTTCGTGCTTTATTTTTTCTTTCGTGAGAAATTTCGACAGCGTTTCCGATGTATCGATAGATGCTGTACCGACTAGTACGGGCGCGCCTTTGGCGCTCATTTCAGTGATATCACGTACGATTGCTTCTAACTTCTCTTCCATAGAAAGAAAAATAAGATCGTTTGCATCATCGCGTACCATAGGCTGATTGGTTGGTATGACTACCACATCAAGCCCATATATTTGCGAAAACTCGAACGCTTCCGTATCAGCGGTACCGGTCATACCAGACAAATTATTGTACAAGCGGAAGTAGTTCTGGAATGTTGTTGAAGCCAGAGTTTGACTCTCACTCTGAATCTCCAGTTTTTCCTTCGCTTCTATAGCCTGGTGCAGGCCTTCCGACAGACGCCGTCCTTCCATCGTTCGCCCAGTGTGCTCATCAATTAGTACGATGCTGTTATTTTGTACTATGTACTCGATATCTCGATTAAAAAGGTTATGTGCCTTTAGACCAGCATGTACATGATGAAGCAGGGATAGGTTGGTCGCCGAATAGAGTGACTCGCCCTCTGCAAGCAACTTTTTCTGAATCAGAATATTCTCTACGAATTCGTGACCAATTTCAGTAAGCTCGACCTGGCGAGTCTTTTCATCAACCGTAAAGTGACCCGATTCCTCCGGCACGAAATTCTTATCCATCATTTCCATCTTGGATTTTTCGGCCTTCACTCCCTTCTCCAACTTCGGGATCAGCTGATTTATAGCTTCATAGAGCTTGGAGCTATTTTCGGCAGCGCCAGAAATTATAAGTGGAGTTCTCGCTTCGTCGATAAGAATTGAATCTACCTCGTCGACGATCGCAAAATTCAACTCTTTCTGCATTTTGTCATCGAGGCGGAACGCCATGTTGTCGCGCAAGTAATCAAAACCAAATTCGTTGTTTGTGCCGTAGGTAATAGAGCTGTTATAAGCTTCTTTCTTTAATTCCGGCGTCTGTCCTGAGCCTATGATGCCCACACTGAGGCCTAGAAACTCATACAATGGGCGCATCCAGTTCGCATCGCGATCCGCAAGATATTCGTTCACTGTAACCAGATGAACACCTTTCCCAGTAAGACCATTTAGGTAGGCAGGCAGGGTTGCCATAAGAGTCTTACCCTCACCCGTTCTCATCTCGGAGATGTTGCCTTCGTGCAATACGATTCCACCGATCATCTGCACATCGAAATGGCGCATCTGCAATGTCCGCTTACTTGCTTCACGAACAACGGCGAAAGCTTCAGGCAAGAGCGCGTCAACCGACTCACCGCCATCGAAGCGTTGCTTGAATTCGCCCGTCTTAGCTTTCAGCTCTTCATCGGAGAGCGCTTCTAAAGAAGGCTCAAGCTCACTGATACGAACAACAGTCTTATGCAGTTTCTTCAGCTTGCGCGAGTTACTACTTCCAAATATTTTGCTTAATATGCTCATTTTTCTCTATCAATTAATAGTTGTTTCGATACGCTGGCCTCCAGCCGGCATGATGAGCATTGCTCAGCCAGACCGATAGCGACCACAGATTGGTGGGTAAGTTGAGGGTAATTATCTTGCTGTGCGATGTATATAGGCGGCAGGGTCGACGACTCTGCCGTTCTTGTAAACCTCAAAATGAACATGAGGTCCCGTTGAACGACCGGTAGAGCCTACTAGAGCGATGTTCTGACCTTTCATTACGATATCGCCAACGTCCACCAATAGCTTTTCTGAATGGGCGTAACGTGTAGTAAATCCATTGCCGTGATTGACCTCAACCATCAAGCCATAGCCCGATCGAGGCCCAGACCAGGTGATTACGCCTGCTGCCACGGTATTAATCTCAGCACCGGATTTTCCAGTGGTGAAGTCAATACCCCCATGAAACGCTATACGCCCAGTAATAGGGTCAGGACGCTGGCCGAAACGCGAGGCGATCCAAGCATTTTCTACAGGCCTACCTGCGATGAAGACATCTGACTGGATCTTTCGATCCGTCAGCAAACCTTCCAGAATTTCGAGTTGCTGCTGACGATCATCCAGTTGACGCTCAAGCTGATAAACAGCGCCCATAAAATCCGCGGTTGAATAAGGCTCTGAAACACCAGTTACAGGGCCACCAATGGTAATCGGGTCGCTGAAATCAAATTCACCAGTATCCAGATTGGCAATAGTAGTAATGCGTTCTCCCATCGCATCCAAGCGCACTAGGCGCGCCTGTAACATTGCAAGTCGCATGGTTAGGGCTTCGATCTGTTGTTCTGACTCTTCTTTAATCTCGGATATTTGTTCAGCCTGTATGCGAATCTGGCGCTCCCAATTTTGCGCAGACTCTTCGCTGAAAATGCCATTGTTCTGGGAAACCGCAAGCCCATAACCAAAATAGCCCACCGCAACTGGGGCACCGAGCAGGCACAGAGAGAGGAGGCCTTTCAGCCATCCTTTGAGGACGATAGTTTTAGTGTGACCATGACGCTGGTCGACTAGAATAACTTTCATTGTGTAAGCGTTGTCTCAGTAAGCCTATTAGAACTTGGGGGCTATTCAAGAAAATTCAACGCCCAACTATATTTATTAAAATCAGATAGTTAGGATAGCACGGCAGAACTAGGCTGCCAACACTGGTTTCATATAGGAAATAGGCACATTCGCGTCATCGTCGAAACTGACGATTTCCCAAGCATCTTTGTTCACTTCGAGCATTCTTAACAGCGCATTATTGAGGGCATGTCCAGATTTATACCCCTTGAACTCGCCTATCAAACTATTGCCAAGCAGGTACAAATCCCCAATAGAATCAAGGATCTTATGCTTTACAAACTCGTCTTCGTAGCGCAGTCCATCCTCGTTCAAGACCTTGTAGTCTCCTACAGCGATGGCATTGTCCATACTCGCACCTAGTGCCAAATTCCTATTTCGCAATTCCTCGAATTCATGCATAAATCCAAAGGTACGCGCACGGCTTACTTCCTTAACAAAGGAAGTGCTGGAGAAATCGATGGTCGCGCTCKTRGTGTGTTTCTTGTAGACGGGGTGATCGTAAAGYARCGTGTAGCTAACCTTGAAGCCATCAAACGGCTCAAGGCTGACCGCTTTGTCGCCATGCTCTAAGTACAATGGCTTCTTTATTTTGATAAARCGCTTYAGYTCTGACTGTTCTTCGATTCCAGCAGATTGTATTAGRAAAACGAACGGTCCAGCACTGCCRTCCATAATCGGCACTTCAGGCGCACTCACATCGATGAAGGCATTGTCGATGCCTAAACCTGACAGYGCCGACATCAAATGCTCAATAGTGGAAATCCTAACGTCATCTTTAACGAGGCAGGYAGAGAGAGTTGTATCGCCTACATTAGATGCRCGGGCAGGAATCTGAACGGGGGTATCTAGATCTACTCGCACAAAGATGATGCCAGTGTTTACTGGGGCTGGCCGTAGAGTTAGGTAGACCTTCTCGCCAGTATGCAGGCCAACGCCCGTGGCACGAATAACATTCTTCAGGGTTCTTTGTCTCAGCATAGGTCTTCGCTTCGCGTCTTATTTAGTCGRAAAAACAGGGATGTMTTAGGCATTCGCCATGMAGTGTCATGTCACATTGCGCTCAAGGKTAASSCCTWWNGCCTGAAACAACTATTYCGTGTTCTACTAGTTCACCAACACTAGACCCGAGAACGAGCTGTTTCTGCTCACAACGACGACCTTCAATAAAGCKTTGGCATGGTAGCAAAGTTCAAGGCAKAACCCAATAAGGAAAAATCCGTGTACTAGCTCGAATACTTGCYYTATTAATGCCGTTCAAAAACAGCNAAAAAGGAATRCYGYGYAGGACCCTGASYGCGGYATTCCTARAAATCTAGTCCGCCTGCTTTCTCAAAAAAGCRGGAATATCGAGATARTCCATGTCGGTATCTGAACCGACTACCGCAGCAGCWGCGGCCGYTCGAGAAGAACCCTGTCTGCGCATCACCGCTGGCTTATCAAGCTKGCGGTAATCGGTAGTTAATTCCCTCTCAGTRTTGTCCACWATTTTCGTGGGCTTGGCATRCCTATCACCYAGGCCRGTAGCTACAACAGTAACGCGCATTTCATTTTCGAGACTTGGATCGATCACCGTACCAACCACTACCGTTGCATCATCCGAAGCAAATTCTTCAATAGTGTCGCCAACCTCAGAAAATTCGCCCAGAGATAGATTCTCTCCAGCCGTGATATTAACCAAAATTCCGCGTGCACCTTGCAGATTCACATCTTCTAGTAGAGGGCTGCGAATCGCCGCTTCGGCTGCTTCCCGAGCTCGATCAGCACCAACTGCCGTACCCGTGCCCATCATAGCCATGCCCATCTCAGACATCACCGTTTTAACATCGGCGAAATCCACATTAATCATGCCTGGGTTCATTATTAGATCAGCGATGCCCTTAACTGCGCCTAGCAATACGTCGTTAGCAGCTTTAAATGCCTCCAGTAGCGTTGCTTCTTTACCCAATACGTCTAACAATTTTTCATTCGGAATAGTAATTAGAGAATCCACGTGCTGTGTGAGCAGCGCAATACCTTCTTCCGCAATCTTTGAACGCTTTTTACCCTCGAATGGGAAAGGTCGGGTCACGATCGCAACGGTTAGGATGCCCATCTCCTTAGCCACCTCGGCAACGATAGGCGCAGCACCAGTTCCTGTGCCCCCCCCCATACCCGCTGTAATAAAYACCATATCGGCTCCGGACAAWATTTCAGCGATCTCATCCCTATCTTCCAACGCTGCCTGYCTACCGATTTCRGGATTTGCTCCCGCACCAAGMCCCTTAGTTATATTGCTACCCAGCTGCAATATCGTCTTGGCTTTCAGGTTATGCAGYGCCTGCGCATCTGTGTTSGCACAGATRAACTCCACACCCTCTACYTGATTATTGATCATATGGTGCACGGCGTTTCCACCTCCACCACCRACACCTATAACTTTAATTTCAGCGCTCTGCGCAACGTTCTCGACTAATTCAAACATATAGCCCCCTCATTAATGATTCTTTATTGTATTGGTTATTGACTGCTAAGATTAAAACTAAAAATTTCCCTGGAACCAACTCTTTACCCTATCCACAATCTGAATCTGTGGTTCACGCTTTGACTCAATCCCACCTCTTTCCTGATATTGCTTTAAGCCGTAGAGCAATAAACCAACACCAGTAGAATAAATCGGGTTTCTTACAATGTCGGCTAAACCATTGACATTATGAGGCGCTCCGATACGTACTGGGGCATGAAATATTTCTTCAGCTAGGTCCACAACGCCTTCCATTTTGCTAGTGCCACCGGTTAAGACAATGCCTGCCGCTAGTAAGTTTTCGAATCCACTTCGTTGCAACTCACCTTGCACTAGTGTAAATAATTCGTCGTAGCGCGGCTCTACCACCTCGGCCAGCGCTTGCCTAGAAAGTTCTCTTGGAGCTCGATCTCCGACACTGGGAACATTCAGGATCTCATCGGCACTTGCCAGTTGAGTCAAAGCACAGGCATATTTAATCTTTATCTCTTCTGCGTTTTCTGTCGGTGTTCGCAGCGCCATGGCAATATCATTCGNTACCTGATCGCCCGCAATGGGAATGACACCTGTGTGGCGTATAGCGCCATCGGTAAAAATCGCAATATCAGTGGTTCCTCCGCCAATATCTACGAGGCAGACACCCAGCTCTTTCTCATCATCGGTAAGAACACTGTAGGCGGAGGCCAACTGCTCCAAAATAATTTCGTCTGTCTCTAGACCGCAGCGCTTGATGCATTTCTCAATGTTCTGCACCGCATTTATCGCGCAGGTGACCAGATGCACTTTCGCCTCGAGACGAACACCGGACATACCTAGCGGCTCCTTAACGCCTTCCTGCGAATCGATGATGTATTCCTGCGGCAGTATGTGCAGCACTTTCTGRTCAGCAGGAATAGCAACTGCYTGAGCCGCATCGATAACGCGCTCGATATCAGCCTTCATAACCTCGCCGTCTCGAATCGCTACGATCCCATGAGAGTTCATGCTACGGATATGACTACCGGCTATCCCTGCATAGACTGAATGAATCTGGCATCCTGCCATGAGCTCAGCTTCTTCGATGGCACGCTGAATGGATTCAACGGTCGATTCAATATTAACAACAGTGCCTTTCTTAAGTCCGCGAGAACGATGACTGCCAATACCCACAATATCCAATCCGCCGTTCGGATTGATATCCCCGACAATCGCCACAACCTTGGAAGTACCTATGTCCAATCCAACAATCATGTTGTCATTTGCTGAGTCATTCATCGCTCGAATCCTCCAAACAAGACGCCTCGAAAAAATAGCAAATTATTTGCTGGAACTGAATCACCGAATTGCCACTCCTGTAAAACTTGACCCGGCATCTCGTACCGCTATTCCATTTCCGTATCTTAAATCGATAGATAGAAATTGGGATGATTTCTCGAACGGCTGGAGCAAATAGAAATCGATAAAACGCTGCGTCTTCTCGAATACATCATCTCTACCCGCTGCAACCTGCATTTGTTCATTCAGTAAATAATCCCAGCTACCACGCTTGCTGAGGCCTAACCCAGAAAGCCGCAACCCTGCTGGAAACAAAATCTGGTTGAGCTTCTGATATTGCAACATCACAACCTCTTGACTGTCTTTAGGCCCAGTAAGCAAAGGCAGGGAATTTAACTCCAATAGTCTTTCAGGCTGGAAAATATCCCCGTATTGATTCAGCAATTGCTCATTGCCCCATCGTGCTATAGCAACTTGTTCTGTTAGATGCAGTGATAGCGTGCCCGGCCAGACCCGCGTAACCGATGCTTTCAGTATCCAAGGGTGAAGCTCCAACGCTTCCTTTGCCTCGAGGACATCGAAATCGAAGAATCCATTCCCCATAAACGGCGCTAACACCTTGCCGACCTCTGCCTCACTTATCCTTTGCCACTGATTCTCAATTCTAACTTTGCTGATTGAGCGATTTAAAAACTCGGAAATATCCGCTCTGTTTTGTACCGTCACCAAAGCAACACAAACCAATAACGCAGCAAGCACATAGCCCCCTCGCTTGCCGGAAGACTTCGGCTTCAGCGGCTGGTTTCTCGAACTCAAATTACGGCGAGTTGAGTGTATGCCGCTTCCAGTTCTAATTGCCCTATTTGTAGTTACCATCTTTTAGTTCGCCGCTTGCTCTAACTCTAATACCGTTAATAGTAAATCGCCGAAATTGATTCCAGCCTGCTTCGCTGCAATTGGTATAAAACTGTGGCCCGTCATGCCTGGAATCGTATTCAACTCCAGCAGGTAAAATGTGCCACCTTGATCTTGCATAACATCGACTCTTGCCAAGCCTGTACATCCAAGGCTTGAATAAGCTGAGCGGACTAGCTCATTAAGCTCGATTTGTTCCTTTTCACTCAGCTGCGCAGGACAGATAATTTCCACATCTTCATCGGCATACTTTGCATCGAAGTCATAGAACTCTCTCGATGTGCGCATCTCAATAACGGGCAGCAATAGATCCCCGATCACACCTACTGTAAATTCTTTGCCTACCACACACTTCTCTGCCATTACTTCCGAGTCGAACCGACTGGCCATCTCGAAATGCTTTTGCAGGCTTGCTGCGTCCTGAAC
>JAESUV010000130.1 GCA_016762975.1 Gammaproteobacteria bacterium
GCTCGCTGCGACGACAAATGCCAGTTAGAAGGATAATCGTTAGTAAAAATCGGGATGTCGTCAGTATGGCCTTCAACTGCTATTCGGCCTTTAATATCACGTAGCGCACTGCGTAATTTCGCCATCACCGGCACGAAATCTATGTTCAGATTCGCCGATCCAGATGGAAATGATCCTCGCTCTCGAATACGAATGGTGATYGACCTGAATCCAGACTCGATATCAATCAAATTATCTTGCACTTCTTTATCAAGGATCTCGTGCAGGAAATCCGCATCCTCTTCAGTCTGCGCCTTTAGTTCTTGTAGCTTTTCTAAGAGCAGYTGCCTAGCGACTTCCGCYRCTTCTKCCTCAGATCGGGGTGAATTCGAATCATCTCCCCGATCYGCCTGCCCGGTCTGGAGTGACATCTTCACATTCTCGACAGTCTGTTGCTGCACCACGTTGTCAGGAGAAGGCTGCGGTCGCCCAGCACTAAACTCCTGAGCAATGATAGATRTACCCATAGGAATGCCAGTTGCAGCGACTTGATTCTGAACTCCGAATGCGTCCGCCATSGCTCCTGCSACTTGYTTATACTTCTGCACGTCCATCTCTGAGAATGACAACAAGAGAACRAARAAGCACATAAGCAAYGCCATTAGATCTGCRAACGTTGCCATCCAAGCTGGCGCYCCCGCYTTTACTTCTATATCAGACATAACTAGAACCTCATGCCGGTTGTTCTTGCGAAGGCGCGYCTTTWTCTTTAGCCACTTCTTCTAWATCTCTCCGYTTYGGATTGACATAGAGYTTTAAYAGAGATTCTGTTGTGCGTGGATGYTGCCCTTCCTGAATRGCTAAGACACCATCTATACARATSGAGTTCAGCTTCATTTCCTCTGTCCGCCGCAATGCCAACTTATCGGCTATAGGAAGAAACACCATGTTTGCCARTACTGCGCCATACAGGGTGGTTARTAAGGCCACCGCCATAGCAGGACCAATCGATTTYGGATCATCCATYGCTGATAGCATTTGAACTAGACCAACCAGTGTKCCAATCATRCCCATTGCGGGGGCAACATCGCCGGCAGAGGTAAACACYTGCGCACCCCATTTATGCCTTTCGYTCATTTCCTCAAGGTCTTTGGTCARATGTTTACGCATATCTTCAACTGGACTTCCATCAATAAGCATCCGAACTCCAGACTGCAAGAACGGGTTACTAACCTCGATATCCTCAAGCGCTAACACGCCTTCTTTTCTGGCGACTGTAGACATTTCAACAATTACGGGAATAAGTGATTCAGGTGCTGGCAAAGCTGTCTTAAATGCCTTGCCAGCCACTTTCATCGCACCAGTAAACTGCGATACGTTGAATTTCATAAGAACCACCAACAAGGTACCCCCTAACACAATAAAAAGTGACGGCGCGTTTACGAAAACCAATACCGATCCTCCGATCAGCATTGCCGCTATCACGACGGCAAAGGCACCTACAATTCCTAGTAGTGTTGCTAAGTCCATAATTCTCTAATGCTCCTTCGAATAATTTGGTTAATTCTTAACTTTTGGACTCACCAACTAGATGGCGAACCTCTCTTGTGGCAGCCCAGTGCAGGCATTGAATGTTCTATTACTCCAATTTTTACGGATGGTTCTTGAGAACTATTCAAAAAAATTGAAAAAAGAACTGTTCCTTATTTTGTATTACGACGTAATGTAGGAATGATTAACCAATTTTACACATTGATGTGCAAAAGAATTAGGGAGGAAAAATATTCCTCAAACCCACTATCCGCATAGGTCTCAGCGATTCTATGAAATATGAACACCCGACGGCATTCCAACCCAATTGTGAAGGCCAACTTGCTTTAAGTTAGAGGAGAAATAACATTGAAGAAGATAATGATAATCAGCGCAGCCATAGTACTGCTAGCCGGCGGTGGTGCCAGTGCCTATTACTTTACTGCATTAGGGGATGACGCAGTCATTGGTGAAACCTTAGACAGCGAAGCTGTCGCAGCGGAGACTGTGGCAGAGGAGAGAGACGCGCTGTTTCACACGCTCCCTCCACTAGTGGTGAGTTCCCATTACAACGGCAGCCTGCGTTACCTCCAGGTCAAGTTATCCATTTTGACTAGGAACGAAGAAACACTAGAGAAACTAAGAGCGAATACCCCACTGATACAGAACGCGCTAATTATGCTTCTAGATACGTTCAAATTTAGCGAGCTTGATAACGCAGAGGGAAAGGAAGCGCTTCGCGCCCAGGCGGAGGAAGAGGTTCGAAATCTGATAAATGATGAAGAGGTAGAATCAGTTCTGTTCACAGGCTTTGTCATTCAGTAACCATTTTCTGACATATAAACTATAAAATCGTCATTGTATTTATAAATATGTAAGAAGTTTGTAGGAATAATCTAGTAATATTTTCTAGAATAAATGGATTTCAAAGTGTAATCGTTCATATTTTTTCTATGATCTATCGGCAAGGACTGAGAATTATATAAAACTATTTTCATGTTTTTATGATCTATTTCCTCCTACGATATTTCCTACAAATACTATTCGTTCAAATTGCTAAAAGTAAGAATCGTAAGTACCAGTTGTCATTATTTGTAGGAAAAAGTCTTGCTGATAGATGTTTTTTGGTTCTTTCTGCAAATTTGTTTTGCATTACGTATTTTTTTTGCCGTATATTCAACGCCTAACAACGCTTTCTTGACTAGTACGTTTAAATAAATTCTCTAATGCGTTGTTATTTTCGTATTTGTGACACGGGCTTACACAATTATTTTCTCTGCCGTGTTTTAAAACTTTCGATCCAGATTCCAAGATGTACTTTATGTAGGATAATTACCTACAAAAAATATTTAGGAATAAGTTGATACTAAAGTATGGGCAGTCTCAGAAGGAAAGATCAATGCAAGATATTTCGCTAATAATTACTGATAACAAGATCATTTCAGCGAATATGAACACTGTATTCAAATTTATTCAGAAAGATGTGACATTCGCTGACTCAAAAGAAGAAGCTGAGAACGAACTGCAAGGAAACAATAGAATCCTTATGGCTTTCGTTTCCTTAAGTGAGGAACGAGCAGAGGAAGAAATTCTAGCGCTACTACGTTCTAGATACCCTAAAATTTCTGTCCACATTATCGATACTTCGGAAATAAATTCTTCTAGACTGAAAATTCCTGCAGGCGTGGCCAGCTACCTACGTTTTCCAGTAGATTTCGAAAGCCTCATGCACACCATTAAGAAAGCTGAGATATCTAGAAATAATTTGGACTCGCGCAGGGGCTTACCGATCTCTCTCACTGGGAATAGTGAAGAAATCCAGGAAGTAGAATCTTTGATCCGCCAAGTATCACAGKCTGAKGCCAACGTRCTTCTGCTCGGCGAATCGGGTACCGGYAAGGAAATYGTAGCGCGGGCCATACACCAATTCTCGATGCGYGCTGACGGCCCTTTCATTGCTGTGAATTGCGGCGCSATACCCCCGGAGCTACTGGARTCYGAGCTATTCGGACATGAAAARGGAGCMTTTACRGGCGCAACAAATAGTCGYAGAGGTCGATTCGAACTYGCCGAAGGYGGYACGCTATTYCTCGATGAAATYGGCGACATGCCCATGCCTATGCAGGTGAAGCTACTTCGCGTTATCCAAGAAAGAACGTTYGAGCGAGTTGGCGGAATGAAAACAATCGCCAGYAATGTAAGACTCATTGCCGCYACACACCAAGACTTAGAGCAACGYATAGCGGAAGGCGAGTTTAGAACGGACCTATACTATAGACTGAATGTTTTCCCAATCAAGTTGCCAGCACTGCGCAAYAGGACATCTGACATACCTCTGCTCCTGAAAGAATTTTCCGAGAAGATCTGCCTGCAACTAGGCAAGTCTACTGCCATTGCTTTCGATGACTCTGCAATTGAGGCACTTTCTCAACATCCACTACCGGGAAATGTCAGAGAAGTAGAAAACCTTGTCGAAAGGTTGTCAATCTTGCGACCAGGAGAAACGATAAGCGCCGATCTACTGCCACCCAAGTATAAGTCCCTATTAGTATCACCTGGGCGAACTCAACACTTTGTACAGAGGCCAAATATTGAGCCGCGCGCTCCGTCTATAAAATTTGACTCCGGAACAATAGACTTGAAACAACACCTCTCTGCACTGGAGAAAAACCTAATTTTCCAAGCTCTCGACGATACCGATTGGGTTGTATCAAAAGCTGCTCGGGTTCTTACGCTTAGAAGAACCACACTAATTCAAAAAATTCGAAAACTGGGAATACGAAGCGAGAACAGGCAACCCCATGCGATAAGCGCCTAGACCCTCTAACCTCTTTTAACTGGTACAGCCTGAAAATACTTGGGTTGTACTAGTCCTTTTTAATACATCCCCCTTCTCTCATCCAGCCTCTGTACTAGTACACCCCTGATTCGACTTCCCGGGAATCGACCGCACTTTTACTCTCCTGCTATTGCAAAGCTTTTCCATCGACCAAACCCATCATTCCAACGAGCCACAAGGAGCACATAGTTTGCCAGTGTTATTTTTTGTTGTAGGAATTTCTTTCATCCCGACATATTTAGGCATTTCTTTGACAGAAACTACGGTGAGAACGCCCATTCTCCGCAATATAGGACTGGCATGATGATTGCTTTATCCAAGTAAGATAGAAAATTGTGAGAATAAATATGTCTACCGAAGCGCTTACTGAAACACCCCTCTCTAAAAGCAAGTTGGAAGAACTGTTTACTGCATTCAATCAGGTATCAGTAGACCTTGGCTCAAGATACCGCGAATTAGAAACTCGAGTCGCGCAGTTGAACTCTGAACTTACCGCATCACATTCCGCTCGGTTAGCGGAGCTAACTGAGAAAGAACAGCTTGCGGCTAAGTTGGGCTCACTTATGGATACTCTACCCGGAGGTGTCTTAGTTCTCAATTCAGATGGCTATGTCCTTGAAGAGACTTCCAGCGCTCAACGAATATTGGGGAAGCCTGTAAAG
>JAESUV010000015.1 GCA_016762975.1 Gammaproteobacteria bacterium
AGTGCTCACTACCGTCATGCTCGATGAATAGTATATTTACCATGAAACTAAAACCCTTCTCTCAGGAAAAATCGAAGGCGCAACAATAGCAAGGAATCTCGACCAGCAAAAGACGGCATTGTCATTTGCATCTGTTTTAAGTGCTGCAAGCATCATATATAGAAGAAAGTCATCAACAGCACCTGCCTAGCCCGACCAAATTAGGGGAAACGTATGAATAAACTTGGGCTGCTAATAGCACTCCTTATGACATCTAGCTCGAGCTTTGCAGAGTACTGCAGCTACTCCAAGGGCTTTGACTTCACGGTGGAAACGGCCGCGCTCGAATCGCTGTCGTTGGATGTCGGAGCTGGAAAACTCACCATCAATGGAAATGCCAATAGCCATGAAGTCCGAGTTGTTGCTAAAGCCTGCGCTAGTTCATCTCGTCGCCTCGAACAGACAGATCTAAAGTATCGCGTCAGAGGTTCAGATTTAGAAGTACGAACAGAGTTTGACCGGGAGCGCGGCATTTTGGGGTGGCTTAATTTTGGCAATTCCTATGCCTACGTCGATATCGAAGTGACCATGCCCAATAATCTCTACCTCGATGTCCATGACGGTAGTGGCGGAATTGAAATAACTGATGTCTCTGCTCTCTCCCTAGACGATGGTTCAGGTTCTATTTTTATCGAGAATGTCAGTGGTAACGTTTCAGTCGAAGATGGCTCCGGCCCAATAACGATCTCCGGGGTGAATGGCAAGGTTTCCGTAAGCGATGGTTCCGGCCCGATAAACATTCGAGACAGTAACGAAGTTGTAATCATCAATGACGGTTCGGGCGAAATAAATATTGAACATATTCGCACGAATGTAAATATCTATGACGACGGCTCGGGCAGTATTCGCATTCACGATGTTGCTGGCAATGTCGCGCTTGGCGACACTGGTTCGGGCTCGGTCGATGTTAGTGAGGTGGCCGGAACTTATAGCCATCATAATGACTAAAGCCCAACGCAGCTGCTGGGCTTTGGAAACAAGCGCACAGGCATTCTCCGTTTCTCGCAGGGTGTCATTGAATTTTCTTGAAGTTTTGCGCCCCTAGGGTTAGTTTGAATTCGTTAGTTCGATCCGACAGTAATTTGGAGAACCCGATGATTAAACGAATTCTTGCAGCGCCCTGCCTGGGCCTAAGTGTGTTACTGCTGGCTCCTGCTCTAGTGGCGCAAGACAGCGCCAATCCGCGCACAGAATATGGCCAACCCGATATTCAGGGAACCTACACGTTCAGAACACTTACACCCTTGAACCGTCCGCCGGAACTAGCCGATAAAGCCACCCTCACGGCTCTAGAGGTAGCCGAATGGGAACAATTCGAGTTGCGTCGCCAGAATCGCGACCTGATTATCGATTCGGTTGGGGGTGCAGGTTATCCACCGGGGGTTATCTCCTATAACAACTTCTGGTATGAAAGAGGAACCAATGCCGTGGGCGACTATCGCACGTCACTGATCTATGATCCGCCCAATGGCCGCCGCCCGCCCTTAAATGCAGCCGGACTTCTACGCCGTGAGGCTCGAAACCAGATGCTATTCGAAAGTGCTGGGCCTGAAGGACGCACTACTGTCGATAGGTGCCTAACTGGATTCGTAGCCGGGCCACCAATTGTGCCCGGTGGCTACAACAACAATATGCAGATTGTTCAGACAAAAAATCACGTGATGATTCTGAACGAAATGGTGCACTCGGCGCGGATAATTCCGATAGCCGATGAGCGCAAAACCAAGCAGTTGCTATGGGAAGGCAATTCGGTTGGGCACTGGGAAGGAGACACTCTGGTTATTGAGACCAGGGATTTCTATCACGACTACAACGAAGAAGGCATTTCCGATCAAGCGGTTGTCATCGAACACATAACCCGCATCGATGAGAAAACACTGAACTATGATTTCACTGTTGAAGACCCTCAATCATGGGACCAGCCTTGGTCCGCCAAATTTCCGCTACATTCATCTCCAGATCCCGTTTATGAATACGCCTGCCACGAAGGTAACCATGGTCTAGTAGGTATACTAGCCGGATGGAGACGCTATGAGTCTATGGGCATGAATGGTGACGGTACGCCGCTTGGAACCAATGGCGCTGTGGCTGCAGATGAATAGCTACGTACAAGGATTGAAAAACGAGTGAAAGACAATACAAAGAGTTGGAAGACAAAACTGGCATAGAATTTCTAACGTGTCGTATCCCAAACTTTTTCTGACCGAGATTTTTTACTCGATCCAACATTGGCATGTATCGAACTAGAATGAGGTTTTCACATCGCCAGATTTCTATTAACTGAATTGTAAGTGCCCATGCTTAATAGAACACACAGCCTTGTATTACAAGTCTGTGGCAATACGGAAACCTTGGTTCGAACCCTGATAGCTGTCACTCCATTCACTATAGTGGCAGTAGAGCGAAGACATCGTTCTTGGAAGGTTGTTATAGCTACCGCCGCGCAAGAGCCTATTGATCTCTCGCCTGCTTTCTTCGGTTAGGTCTTTTCTCAGCCTCAGTCGATGTAACAGAGCCTTTGCTTCGGTAACCTCGATAGAGCTCTGCAGTAACTCGGTGAGACTTTTAATTATCTCCAGCGGCGCCTCAGCGTCTAGGGGTGTCGATTCAGTGCGATCAGAAAGAGTAGCTACATACGAGAGCGGTAACTCAGGAGCCCCAGGCAGAAGCACCGGAAGAAAGGGCTTCCCCTACTGTCACGCATATTCAAGCTCTACTTTGCAAGCCCCAGACCCCAGAGGTTTAGCTGAGAGGGCGAACACGAATACGTCACAGCTGCTAATATTCTCTAGAATCTGACCCCACCAAGATTGTCCAGCCTGTAATTCCTTATCGAACCAGACGGAATAACCGTGTAACTCAATGTCTTGGGCTAAAGACTCGGAGAGTGGACGGGTCGCACGGGCATAACTGATGAAGATCCTAGTCATGTTTTTGCTCTTATTAGAAGCATAAGCTGTGAGTCTGGCATACGAGGATTCGAGTGCTCAGCGGCTTAACTTGAGCGCACAGAATTCTAGCTCGACATTACCAGCTGTAGTGAATTTTCCAATACAAACCACTCTACGGATAGAAACTATTTCTTCGATATTTGAACGATCATTCGAATTCGTTACAGAAATAAGTAAGCCTGCCTTCCTTCGAGCTATTTCTAAGACGACAGACCAGAGAGGTAACTGCGTCTTTCTTCAATCAACATACGCTGAATTGCTGACAAATGGGCTGAGTGACAGAGCACTAGAAAAAATAGTATAAAATTACTGAACAAACGTATTCTAGCGGCTATTATCTAAAGCTCAGTGGATAATGAGCAATTTGCTATGAACAATCCCGTTAATGCCGTGATTCTAGCCGGGGAAGGCAAGGATAGCCGGACCATCCTAGGCAAAAGCAAGCTCCACCTCACAATCAACGAACAACCGTTGATTGTGACAATACTACTCGCTCTCTTGGATGTAGAGGGTATTGAGAGAATATGCATAGTCGGACCAGCGGAAGAAATAAACAAAATTCTTAAAACTCATCTTTCACAGCGTGAGTTTACAAAGCCGATCGCGGTTATTGAACAACGAGACAATATCTTTGAAAACTGTGAAGCGGCAGTAGCACATTGCGTACCGGGATTTTCCACGAGCATGGATGAAGTTTCACCGGCATATCAGTACAGCACTTTTCTACTGTTACCTGTTGATATTCCATTTGTGACCTCTGCAGAACTAGAGGAATTTCTGACGAATTTTTACAATGAGGACCTCGATTATGCCGTTGGCATGACCGAGGAATCAGCACTAAAGAAGTTCTATCCAACGCAACAACAACCAGGCATAGCCCCGAATTACCTGCACTTGAGAGAAGGTAATTTCCGCCTCAATAATCTGCACCTCATACGACCATTCCAGGTACACAATAGGCAGTTCATCGCCAAAATGTACACTCGGCGACATCAGAGCAATATTCTTAACATTGTCAAGACGCTGTATGATTTTTTGATCACTGAACGCATGGGATTTGGCCCAGTATTCTTCTTTGTCTATTTGGAAATGCTGGTACTTATGAAGTACATGGGATTCGAAAAAATTCTAAAACAAGGCCGGAAATTGGCACCTGGACGAAAAGTGGCGGACTATACCAGCAAGTTGTTACAAGCGAAGGTGGCCATCGTTGAAACTACAATAGGTGGATGCGCCACCGACATCGACAGTGATGAAGATTATGAGGCTGTGCAGTCCCGGTATAAAGAATGGGCTAGCGCCGTCGAGCGTGCTATCTCCAGTACCAAGGAACACAAATAGATTTATTCTTACAAATTTGACGCGACAGAACCTTCTAAACAATAAGGCAGCCTTATGACTATATCTCGCTACCATGAGTAGCATTGTTTCAAAGAAACAATTGGTTGACGTACTGATGCCTATGATCAAAGACGCTGGTGTCCGCTACAAGAAAATCTCACCCGTTTTCGCTAGGGCGGCCGTTACCGGAGAGCACATAGTCACCTGGACATCTAGCGGCAAGGAAACTGAGAACACCGCCAAAGAAGGTGACTTTTTGGTCAAAAACATTACTATTGCAAAAGAACAGTATATTGTAAGTGCAGAAAAGTTTGATAAGCGCTATAGGTTCCACCGAAAAATAGATAAGCATTGGTCAGAATATTCCCCTAAAGGAGAGATTCTGGCCCTGGTCGTAAACATCGGCACAATGCACTTATTAGGCAAAGATGGTAGTTTTTTGATTGAGGCATCATGGGGAGGTAAGCAACCAGTAAAAATAGGTGATTACCTTGTCGCCCCCTTACCAGAACTTGATCAGATTTATCGGATTGACCAAAAGGAGTTCTTTGCTACATACGAAAATTTACAACAACAATAAATAAGAAGAAATTGAGTATGCAAATAGACAAATTTGACCAGCGCGTACTTGCCAAAGATGGCAAAATGAAAAGAATCCTCGCTATCGATGGCGGTGGAATGCGAGCCGTGCTCACGGTTCAGATGCTCAAGAAAATCGAAGCGATTATCCGCAAAAAAACCGGCAATCCTGATGCTGTTCTACGAGATCATTTTCATTTGGTCGGCGGAACCTCGACGGGGTCGATGGTGTCAGCCTTGGTCGCACTCGGCCTGAGCGCCACGGACATCGAAGAAAAATATCTCGAGATTGGTAGGGCAGTCTTCAAGAAGAGTCCTTTGCGCTTCGGTATTTTTCGCTCAAAATTTCCAACCGAAGCTATCGAAGACGGTCTCAAGAAAGCACTAGGGGCAGATATCACCCTTGAAGATGTCGCCCACATGGGCATCGGCTACACAGCAGTCACCAAGCGCTTGGATACGGGCAGCGTCTGGCCCATAGACAACAATCCAAGGGGTAAATATTTTGGCGACGACAGCGTCACCGACTACGTACCGAATAAAGACTACAAGTTGTGGAAGGCAGTTCGTGCCAGTGCTGCAGCGCCCGGAGCCTTTTCACCGGAAAGTATCGATGTCGCTGTAGACCAGAAAGGCCTGTTCCTCGATGGCGGAGTAAGCCCTCATAACTACCCTGCATTCCTGTTGTTCATGCAGGCAACTATCGAAGGCTATGGATATAACTGGGAGTGTGGGCCTGACAAGATATCGGTATTGTCTGTAGGCACCGGCCAATGGACTAGAACGATTGCTCAAAAAGATATTGGCATAATTCAACGTTTACTACCTACCATGGCTACAGGTGGACTTGCACTCGTTTCCCTGATGAATGATTGTAGAGAATTAAATGAGCTCGTCATGCAATGGCTTGGAAAACCGACTCGCCAGATGGATGACATAGACAGCCTAGTGGGAAACTTCGCCAACGAGTGCCTTAATAATACCCCGCTATTCTCGTATACAAGGTATAACCTCCGGCTCGAAAAAGAGTGGCTAAAGGAAGAGTTCGGCAAGACCTACACCGATAAACAGATCAAGAGATTACGAAACTACAAAGACCTGCCGATGATTGCAGAATGGCAGGAGTTGGGCCAGCTTTATGCCGATAAATACATCAAGGCTGATGAGATCCTATGACATTGATTTCATCAATGGATAGAGCAATAGGTCTGAATGCAAGCCAAAGAATCGGCATAGTCTGTGCGGCGTTCGCCCTATTTATTCTTGTGTTCTTTGCGTTTGGCTCTGAGGCACTAGGGCTTTGGCCTGAGTTTATAATAGTCCTCACTTCTGCAGTAGTAGCAATGAAACTGTCCCAGGATCACCGGGGAATAAATACTCTGTTTTTCGCACTGCTCGCGTTCGCCATCGTATTCGACCTGTTTAATGTTTTCTTCTTGCAACTGGACGAGCAATTTGGCCCGTATCTAAATCCGACAATAGTCGAACCCGTGGTCATCGGCTCTAGAGATGGGGATCTGGGGGTTCAGATCAACGCTCTTTTTTACGGAGCCCACCTGTTCGTCTGGATATGCGCATGGGCGGCATTAATCGTGCATCATGCCCGACAGCTACGAGAGGGAAAGCTGTATCTGCTGCTCGCACCTGTGTTAATTGCAGGGTCGATCTTCATTCTTCAGTATCAACTTGAGAACTTTAATTTCGAGTTTGACCGGCCCAAGGAAAGGCTGGACTTCACCTTCCTGGTACTGGAAATAATTGGCGTACAAATCTGTCTACTCTGCGTTTTGATGGGCGCGGAACGAGGCCTCGTGCTGATCATCATCGGATTCGTAATCGGCGCAGGTAACGATGTCCTAGCCGTCTTCACCAACTTGGGACTGCAGGAATTACAGGCTGTAGGAGGCGATCCAGAGAGGGCCCAAGAACTGAAGGATGAAAAGCTGAGTCTAGATGCCCTGTGGGCGCTGGGAAAGACGATGACACTGCTAGGCTTGCTCAGCCTGCCCCAACATCACGGTGATTCTGACCGAAGCCACAAACTTAAGGTCCACCTGATTAACCCGAAAGACAACCACTCTGGGACGTCCATTTATCTGATGCTATTCTGGCTGCTCACTATCGCACTGGCGATGTTCGCGGTGGCTTATCTACATGAGGAACCACATCTTCTTACGATGTTTATTATCGTGTTCAGTTCCATCTGTGTTATCGGAATCGCCGAAGCGACGATAAAATTTGACCATGCGGTAGGTTTTCTTAACGTCTATATCACGCAACTCTTTGCAAATCAGCTATCTGGAGACAATAGCCCGACAAAGAAACGCGGCACCAGTCGCTGGCTGGAAATATCAGGTCTCGAGAAAGTCATCGCTGATGCCAAGCAATCGGCTGCGCAGTTACGAGAAGACGTAATCTTCCTTGGCCCGGAAAGAATGAACCGCCCCGCTACAATCATCGACGATTCCAAGAGGACTACTTGCTTTCTAGTCATGCCATTTAGCATGGACTGGTCGGACAGCGTAGCGCAAAGTCTACGCAAGGTTTGCAGTGAATCAGACATCTACGCACTACGTGGTGACGATATTTTCAGGCCTACGGACATTCTTGATGATATCTGGAATGGCATCATGCAGTCCCAATTCGTTATTGCCGACATCACCGGTAACAACGCAAACGTGTTCTATGAATTAGGTATGGCACACGCAATCGGCATACCCGTGATAGTCCTTGCCCAAGATGCGAGTGTTGTTCCCTTTGACCTGGCATCCCGCCGCATCCTGATCTATGACGCAGACAAGCTGGATGAAATGGAAGAGGGGTTGAGAGGAGCAGTCAAGGAAGTCATGAGCTATTATGAGCTCGACAAGGATTCCCAAAACAAAACACCAAAAGGAGAAAGCTAAATGTATCACGGGGAAGATCGGATGATGCGAGCCAATTGAGATGAGATTCCTTCGCAATATTGGTAAATTTATATTTACCGTAGCTATGTGGATATTTATTGCACTGCTAACAACCCTACTTCTCTTGTTAATACTCCTACTTATACCCTTCGAGAAGGACCAGCGTCTCTCCCACAGAATCCCCAATTTTTGGGGTTACTTAATCTGCAAGGTCAACCCACTTTGGAAGGTCAACCTGATTGATCTCGATCTTATTGATAAAAACCAGGGCTTCGTCATCGTAGCCAATCACACAAGCTTCGCAGACATAATCTGCCTCCACTTGTTACAGAGACACTTCAAATGGGTCGCCAAGGACAGCCTATTTCGTATCCCTGTTATTGGTTGGGTCATGTCGCTTGTCAGCTATATCCCACTAGAGAGAAACCGCCATGGCAGTATAAAAAGCACTTTTAAGGAAGCTACGAAGTGGTTGCGCAAAGATATCTCTGTGCTGATTTTCCCAGAGGGAACTCGCAGTTCAGGCAGCACACTGGGAAAATTCAAAAACGGTGCTTTTAAGTTAGCGATCGAAGCTCAAAAACCCATAATTCCAGTACTTATAGTGGGCTCTGACCAGATCAATGAAAAAGGGAGCTGGCTGCTGTCACCGAGAATGAACGTGACAATCAGAGTGTTTGAACCGGTGCCGACAGAGGGACTGATTCCCGCAGATTTCGCACAACTTCGCGACAGTGTACACGGCGTATTGGCGGAGAATTACGCAGAATTACGAGACAAAGAATCGCCTTCAGCCCAAAGCAGTCTCGAAGGAGATACCTCACTTCCTGCCCGTAGTCTTAAGAATTAATGCTTCATTTAACACTTGGTTTGGCCGGACGCGCTTCACATCCCAGATCAAACCCACAGCCTCAAAAAGCAGTATCACCCAGTAAAACATGTCGATCTCCCACCAGCGCATACCCGCTTTTGCTGAGCTGGAAAAACGGTGATGATTGTTATGCCAACCCTCACCGAAGGTGAGTATGGCCACAATAAAGTTGTTGCGTGAATCATCTCGCGTCTCGTAGGTTTTATACCCTCGAAGGTGACACAAATAGTTCACCGCCGAGCTCTGATGGAGCAATAGTACAGAGCTGAGACACCCCCCTATCGCCATCATAGAGAACCCACCAACCAGAAATAGTATTGAATTAAGTAGGAGCGCCGGTACAAAGGAATTTCGATACAACCACGCGAGTTCTGGATAGCGCAGAAAGTCTCGCGCGCCTTTTTCTATAGTGGATGTGGGATAGCCACAATCCACGACACTACCAATCCAGCTCTGCCACAATCCTTGCTTGGGAGAATGCACATCCCCGGGTTGATCCGAGTATTTATGGTGGAGGCGATGTTTTCCGGCAAAAAACACCGCGTTCCCAAACGCTAGTGACGCCATTATCGCCAACGCAAACTGAAACCAGCGACTTGTCTTGAACGCCCGATGAGCGAAATAACGATGCATCGAGACCCCAACACCGATTGCCGCAAATGGATAAATTGCTGCAAAAACCAGCCAGTCTGCCTGCTCCGTCTCATTTAGCAGAGCGAGGATTACAATCCCGTGCAACCCCCCTATCCCGAAGAGCTTTAGCAGTGATGAGGAATTAAATTTCACGCCCATTATCCGACCACAACGACCTGTGGATCCTCATTTCTTGCCGGCCTATTGCGATGCCTGCTCGCCATCGCATCATCTGCCAGCGCTTCGTTAAGCTCACCATGCTGATCTATCAGGTTCGTAGGCTCAAAGTAGTGTCTGTATTTTTCATCTACTGGCAAGCAAGGCGTATAAACGCCGTCTTGCACTTCAGTCGTGCTGAGATGAGTTCTCATTTGTTTCTTGCGGAAAATAGCCCCCGGGCCGAGAACAGCAGTAGGCGCTAGGATTGCGGCGGCAGTAATCGAAGAAAGTAGCTTTTGATCTCGATTGAGAGAATGCCTGTAGCGGCGAAGAAACTTAATCTGGTGTCGTAAAAATTTCGACCGGTACCCAGCGAAGCGGCGACCCCGCTTCACAAACTTGAGGGTTTCCTCTTGTGAGTCGACCCCCTTTAGGCTCAGAGTCGAACCCTCTAGATCGCGCACGTTTGTATTCGGCAGGAACAATTTTTTCTCCACGCAATCCCTGAAAAATGGAGTGCCAGGGAATGCAATCGCAGTAAATATAAAATTAGGAGCAGGAATTTCCGAATTCTCGCAAATAATATCCAATTCGCGATACATTTCTGCAAGCGTATGCTGGGTAGGATCATAAACTAATCCGTACTGCACCAATATTCCGCCATCGATCGCTCGCCTCAGGAGTTCAGCTTGATTGTGCTGGCTATTCTGTTTCTTGTTCGCATTGTCTAGCCACTTGTCATTATCGAAAGACTCTACGCCTACAAACACCGAGATACATCCAGTATCTTTTGCATGGCGAATATTCGCTTCATCCCAGAAGAACGTATCGGTCACGAATCCACTCCAGTACTTGAATTGACCAGCCAACCTTCTGCGCTGGAATAACTCCAACCTTTCATGAAAGCTTTTCTGGCTAGACCCCATAATCTGGTTGTCCTGAAAGAAAAAAATCGGTCGCTTACCCATGTTCTCCATCTGGGCGTCAAGATAACTCAGCGGAGGTACTTCGTAACGCCTGCCCGCGCTCGTCAGGCTACAGAAGCCACACTGAAAGTTGCAGTTACGCGATGATTCAGCATATCCCAGCCGCTTGATCCAATAAGCAAGGTCATAGCGCGGATTGAATTCATCTGCCGCATAAGCAGGCCCAATTGAATCGCAAATGACGTCACGAATCTGATCGACGTCACCCGTGCAGGTATAATCAAAGAATTGTTTGGAGTATTCAGGTAAGGCACGAACTCCATGGCCCCCTGCTGCTACGATGACCTTTGGGTTCGCGGTCTTAGCATAGGCAGTGACGTGTAACAGGCGATCGAACGCCGCGGTCAGGCTGCTGAGCACGAGCATGTCGGGCCACGCAAGCAACTCAGGTTCATATATCTCAATGAAGCCGCTGCTTACTTCGTTATAGAGCTTAACCTCACACAGTTCCTCGTTGAAGTACCCTGCTAGGAGGACCGGCGCAACGGCATTCGGAACTTGATTACTCCGCTTGATCGGCAGCCTTTCATCAGGGAAGAAGCAATTAACTATTAGGATTTTCTTGCGGCGTGGAGCAGACGGACTTTGTATCGAATTCATATTAATCTCATTATTCTAGAATTCAGCTTATCTTTCCTGAATACACTAATAATTAGCAATAATCACTGAGGGAAATGTAAGTCGATTAACGATAAGGCCCCCAATGATCCTTCGAACTCTCGCATAACAAGTTAGAGGAATTTTAGTCTGTGGTCGAGGTTTTTATTCAATCAGTCAATATTATGCACCGGAATGAGGTTTGTGGTTATTCCCTGCCTGCAATTAGATGCACACAGCAAATAGATGCATGATAAATTCAGTTCATAGATTCATTCTTTCCTGAGAACAAAAGTAAGATGGATAGTAAATGATAAATCAGAAAGCTGTGGATGTACTCATCGTAGGAGCTGGCCCGGGAGGAAGTGCAGCGTCTCTTGCTATCGACTATTTCACGACTAAATCTGGATACAAGCCGCTTTCAATTCTGCTTATCGACAAACACCCGGCTACCAGAACAAGGGCCAATACAATTCTATTAGATTTCTCCCCAGCGCATGCTATCGAAAAATTCGGTTGCGACGTGATGGAATTTACTCCATCCACAGATTGGTGCCAGATTTGCCCAGAAGAAGGAGTATTCAATAGATACCCATTGCCCGAATACGTGAGTCAGAAGCGAGAGAAGATTCTGTTCAATGCTGGCTTTATGCTGAGACGAAAGCCTGTCTTTGACGTAGGGATTAACCACCTCGAAAACGTGCTCTATACGCAGATTGATAAGCAGGAAAATATTCAAAGAGTCCACAGCAGCAATCTTGTAGAGCTGACAAGAACAGACCAGGGTACATTCTGTGTCACGCTGGAACATCAACACCAACAGCACAAAATTTTTACGCGCTATATTATTGTCGCCGACGGAGCAAAGAGTGACACGCTCTCGATGATCGGCGCACAGAAAAAAGGTACGCAAAAACTCGAAACGATAGTGAGCGCGAATTTCAAACAAAGCGGAGTAGGCAACACGAAGTACCACAATAACAATAGGTCAATCGAGGCATTGTCGCTGGCAACCCAACAGGGCACCAGTGTATTCGTCAAAGTTTCGGGAGAAGTCTGCGAGAACAACTACAAACTGGATAACGAGAGAGATCGATCAAAGTTCAAAAAGATCCTTTTGGACGGTGCTCGAAAACTAGGAGTCGAAGGTGATATCGCCTTCGGGTTCTCGCTGATCCCCATTGTCCTTGAACGTTCTTCTCGAAGTATTTATCAGCAAAATATTCTCGTAATAGGTGATGCTAGACATGCGACTACACCTCGTGTTGCTCTGGGCGCTAACGTCGCGATAATGGATGCGGTTAGGGCTGCGAACACACTAGTCAGGATTCATAACAATCCCTCTTGGCGAGCACCGTTAGCGCGGTTTTGCTTCAGTTGGCACACTTGGCTAGGAACACACTTATTAACGCTGCTGGGTCGCATCACTACAACTTCGCAGGCAATAAAGTCAGGCTCGAGAACGAAAAGAGCCTCGGCGCTTACACGCACTTATAAATTCTGGAAAACACAGCTACTGATGTCACTACACTGGCGCGCCAGTAAGGGGGGGAGCAGACTCTACAGCGAGCACGGTGCAAATAAACTCTTGAGCGAGGCAAGAAGCAAGTCGTTAAGCCAACTTGAGAGTCGCGCATAAGAATGCTATTCGACGATTTCGCAATGCGACTCTTGATTCTATCAGCGCAAGAATCGAATCATTGCCAAGGAGCGCTTAAAGGAAGGAAAGGCCCATGTGTTCCTCAACCCTCAACCAGCGAGAGTCCGATTTAACCTCTTCGGTAACAACATCCGTCATATAAATCGGAAAACCCGCCTCAATATAACGGTCGAAACTGGCAAAGATCATGTCCAGATCACCAAGCCTGCCGCGCAGTGCTGGAGACGCAATTCACGTACTGGGGCCGGTAGATAACTCAATTCTTCCTGAACAAGCTCCAGATCGCCCTGCTGACAGCGCAGGTAATCGTAATACCCCGGAATAACCCACATCGCTACCGCCATCGGCTCTGAAGTAACCTGCTCGAACTCCACAAGAGATTCATCGAGCCGTCCCAAGCGATTGAGTGTATATGCCCTGAACGCGTGATAGGCATTTCTGTCACCTCCCACCGCGAGGTACTGGTCTGTCATGTCCAATGCAGTTTGATAGTCTTTCCCCCAGATACGAGCAGCAATTGCTGCCTCGCGATAGAAGGCCCTGTATGGGCTCGTGGACATTGCAACCTCATACTGCGCATAGGCTTCTTCGTATCGACCTACGTTTGTTAGAGCCATCGCGAAACTGAATGAGGCGCGTCCATCGATATCGTCAAGCTGAATTGATCTAGCTGCACTCTCTTCCCAAGCCTCCCATTGAAAACGGTCGAAGGCTACGCGCCCGATCGTTTCATAAGCGGTCGACAGAGTAGGATCTAGTTCAAGCGCCCTTTCCACATAATCAAGCGACTGGTCATACAGACCAGCCAATTCAGCTAACGGGCTGATCTGCCCTTTCACCCAGTGCAAATATCCAAGCTCTGCGAACCCATTAGCAAACAGCGGATCGATCTCAATCGCTTCTTCCAGTCTCTTTATTCCGACCTCAAGCCACCCATTAGGGTCCAGCGTGAATCGCCCATTCTCTTGCTCGAGCTGATAGCGGTACTGCAGGAAAAGCGTGTAGGCTTCGGTACTCTCGGTAGGCTGTCTTTCAATGCTAGCAATTTCCGATGGCAGCAATGTTGCCTCCATGGCCTCTGCAACGTTAAGTGCAACATCAGATTCTATAGAAAATATATCATCGAGAGGAAAGTCGTAGGTCTCCGACCACAAATGGGTATCATCGCTGGCACGGATGAGCTGTATCGTTATCCTCACTCGGTTGTTAGCGAAACGGACACTGCCCTCCATGATTGCAGCAACGTTTAGCTCTCTAGCGATTTCCTGTAATGTCAGTTCGCTATCTTGATAGCGCAGCACAGTGGTTCGGGAGATAACCCTTATATCTCCAATTTTGAAAATTCGATTCAGAATTTCCTCATGGATCCCCGCAGCGAAATAAGCATTGCTCGGATCGGGACTGAGATTTTCGAGAGGCAAGATTGCAATCGCCATGTCGGCATTAGGTAAGAACGACTCGAGCAGCGGGTCAGTAACGCCATTACTCAGGCTCGCAGCTATTCCTTCGTCGGCTTGGATATTGCGAATCAGTGAGCCGGAATCAACCTCGTTGTTACTCAAGGAATTTGTATATATGACAAATTGTTGAACTGCTACGACGCCACAAAGCACGAGTAAAAGCAGGATAGTTGCATAATCCCGAGAACGCAGAGTGATCTTCTCGTTTGGCTGCGCATCTTGTGTGATCATCAAGCCCTGCGCAGTCCAGTCAAACGCCCAAGTAATGAAGAGGCACACTGGAAAGCCTGCGGCGAGTGAGATAACCAGCAGCCTGAGCACTGAATCGGGAATCTCGAAGGCGGGAAAGAGAGTGTCCGCCACCTGGAGTATTAACCAGCTACCGACCACATAAAAAGTCGCAACATTAAAAACCTTGCGCCGTTTCAGTTCCTGTAGAAAATTTTCCACTTTTATGCAATCCTTCGAACAGATTCACTCGGTTCAGAAACGTCAGTAAGTCGATTGTTTTTTGCAAGCTTCCGCTTAGGTGTAAACATTCAGCTCAATGCACCTTACTTAACTCGTGACATAGAGGCAGATGATGAGTGTAGCGTGATCTGATCAAATAAGTGAACACAATCAACCTCAACTAAACACCGTTTTGTAGCAAATAACAGGCTTTTACCACGAATTTTGCGGGCCAAAATGAATTCGTTCAAAAACCCGAGTTAAGACATCGGCGTGAATTGCTCGATACTCACTCCCTTATATCAACCCACAGATCAGCAATTTATACCTGCTGACGAATATGTACCTTACATAACCGTTCCATAACAGTTGAATCGACATGCCTTACTTATCATCACTGCAGCATTCTGCATCACACTAAGAGGACTTTAGAACGCATGAATAATCCACTGCCCGAGTCACCCCAGCAAGAAGTTTTTGTGCGCTACATCGAGGCGTTTTCTAACAAAGAGTTCGCCGCAGTAGCGAGCAACTTTTCCATACCAGCGCTACTGATTTCATCAGGAAAACCCCTATACATAGATAGTACAGAGAAGCTTATTGGACTAATGACGACGCTAAGGAAATCTTTGCCAGCGGAATACACCCACACGGCTATGCAGGAATTCGAGCTTTTTCAATTCAACA
>JAESUV010000016.1 GCA_016762975.1 Gammaproteobacteria bacterium
AGTAAATACGGGATAGTAAAAACGAGCGGAATAAAACAGACGAAAAATAATGAAGCGGCGTAGGTTTCCTTCTAACTGCGCCGTGCTGAGTTTCGATTGCATCATAAGATGCGTTACTCTAACGCTAATATTCGCAGTCGCGCAAATGATTGTGTCGATTAGGCTGCACATCAATCTAAAAATCTAGATTCAATCAGCTAGCCACGGAAATATTTATGATGAACAGCGGAACAAGAAAATTTCTGGGGGCGAGCTTTAGGCACAACATAGAAAAAAGTCGAGCCTGATGTGCGATTCAGGCCTGCTGCGGCTTAATTATCAACACATCCGTCCCCAAGAAATCTAGAACCTTCTCAGCCGTGCTACCGATTAACATCTCAGACAGACGTGAACGAGAGATAGCGCCCATTACCAATATGTCTGTCTTCAGTTTGTAGGTTTCCTGTTGCAAGGCCGAGACCGGGGTCTCATCTAGAAAATGCAGCTGTTCGGGTTGAATAGCATAGGATGAAAGTAACTCATCCAATACTTCGCGGTGCTCCTTTTCTATGACTCCTGCTGGTGCGAATGGCCGAGCTGCCTCAGCATAACCATGAACCACGTGCAGCTTGCCCGAAAGTCGTTCCTGTAGCGTCAGTGCCGCCTCCAATATGCGATTATCCAACGCCAATGGCTTGTGATGACTGTGCATAGGGTCCACTGCCGCCAACAATACAGGCTGATCGCTCCATGGGTCATTCTTAACAAGTAACAACGGAACCGGACAATGCCGAACCATCTGCCAGCTATCATTAGTCAAGTGATGAAACTCCAACTTGCCATAACTACGAGTGTGTTGAACTATCAAGTCTGCGGCAATCTCATTCGCCTTATTGATGATTGCCTCGTAACGCGGATAAGCCCAAACCGATTCACTCGATACCTGGTAGCCTTCAGACTTTAGTTTCGTCGCAAGCTGATCTAGGTTTTTGGCCAATTGATCACAATATTCCTGTCGCTTCTCTGACTGATTAAAATCCCAACTCAAAGAATCATGATGAAGATGCTTCTGATAGGCAACACTGAACAAATGAAGCTCCGTCGAAGATTTGTCTGTCACTAGCCGAGCAGCTTTGGCAAGCTCGATTGGCAACTCGCCGTCCCCACTCAAACTGTCATTTTCACTATCTACCACCACGAGTATTCGCTGAATCTTATTCATAGCCTAGCTCCTTATAATGGATTCTGGTCAGTACAGTAAGCGCCTCACTCGAAGACACAAGCTTATATTTTCATGGTGTGGTTATTTGGCTGGAGCGATGGTGATCTACATCAAGCTAGGTTCCGATCATATTGGATAGTACGGACCAAGTTTGTATAGCCAGAAACAAGGCGCAACTGATGAAGCCAGCATAGGGAATGTACATTGGAACAGTGAAGGTAGTCAATTTTTCGGTATCGCGTCGCTTTATTCTTACAAGTGCCAAATTCACCATACAGAACAACACCAGCAACAAGTAAGACGTAGTTCGCGCCAATGTTTCTATTGGCAGCCACATAGCCGCTATAACAATTAGGCCCGTGATTATCCCCGTAGAAAGAACCGGGGTTTGCGTACGCGGATTAATTTTAGCCAGCGCCTCGGAAATTAGGCCCTGTTTTGCCAGCCCGTAAACAACTCTAGAACCCATAATTATCTGGATTAGAGCGCCATTGATTACCGCAAATAGGCTAACAATCGAGATAAACCATGGGTTCTGATTTGTAGCTGCTCTATAGATATCCGACAACGGCGAATCCGATAGCTGCAATTGTTCGGGAGTTAAAATCAATACTGAGCTAAGCGCAATTAAAACATAGATGATAGTCGCGATTGCCAGGGCCAGCAGTATGGCGATAGGAAGGTTCCGTCTCGAATCCTTTACTTCTTCCGCTAAATTGACCATGTCTTCGAATCCCACGTAAGCATAAAAGGCGAGAAATGCTCCGCCGAACACACCCGTCCAGACCGTTAGATCCATAGTAGGCATGAATTCGCCTTTCCTCGCGGGCAGTTGCTCAAGCACAGGCATAGTCACGAACAGAACTAATAGGAGTCCTGCAATTTCGAGGACGGTAAAAGCGGCGGCGATAGTAACCGATTCAGCAATTCCCCAGACAGCGACCATCCCCAGCAGCGCAAGCAGGCAAATGATAACTAGCCAAGGGGGCAGCTCGACGAACACATTTAGATAGCCGACGAAACCCTTGGTCATAGTCGCAGCCGAGACAACTCCAGTAAGAATTATCAACAAGCCAACGGCAAGGGACAACTGGGGAATTTTAAAGCCTTCCTTGATATAGACAGCCTCTCCAGCACTTACTGGAAAACGTGAGGACAATTCGCAGAACGAAAAAGCTGTGATGCCTGCAATTATCGAGGCTACCAAGAATGAGAACGGAGCCAAGTAGCCCGCCGCACCCGCGACTTTACCAATCAGTACATAAATTCCAGCACCCAAAATATTGCCAAGGCCATACAGGATAACCAAGGGAAGGTTCAGACTTCTGCGCAGGGCTGGAGAGTTAGTCATTGTTCAATAATTAATAGTTAAACGAGGAAGTATTCACCTACTTATCAGCATAGCAGTGCAACACAAGTGCGCCTTGGTCTCGGCCAATCGGTTAATGATGCTGTATGCCTATCTTGCATTGGGTAAGCTCGCATTCAAACAACCGGTCACCACATAGAGAATTCTAACTCGAACTTCAGCCGAGGAACGTATCTGCGGTGCTTAACTGTCATGAAGGCAATCATTCTCTGGCCGGCATACTTCGTTGGTCCGTGTTACGAAGCGGAATGCTCTGACTGAGGGAATATCCTTCGAAGGTCATTAATCCTAGCACCTGTTTGCGCATAGTTATTTCTAATCCTCTCTCAGCTCATCTCTTAACCTGATGAGTTCTGACCCATAATTCTCTCCATCTCCGTAGGCTGCAAAGTTTCGGTATCTCCTATGTGTGCCCAGCACCTTGCGCGCATGCTTGATCGGACACCAGTACTGCTCGGTGCGCGCAATCACCTCGCGAGAGTAACTCATGACGCCATTGCCATACCCGCAATAAAGACAATTAAATTTCTCAATCGCATTAAGGTATGGAAGCTGATTCCTATCCATGACGATATACTTCGACCTATCTACTCTAGCGATATTATATAGCCTGAAGCAGATATGTTGGTAACAGGTAATCATTATATCGATAAACAGGATGGGGACTATCATCCCATAGATAAAGGGAATAGACAGGATGTGGCGTACCTTTGAAGACAGAAGCCAAGGAAAAACTGCGACTCGCAGTAGACGATGGGCCTTGAGAGAAGCCTCATCGAATTTGACCTTGCTACCCTCGAGCATGTACTTGAATTCTTCTTGCTGTTGTTCGAGCTCTGCTAGCAACTGATGTTCGAGTTTTGCAATTCTATCTACCAACTCGCCGATCTTATTGGACATTATGCCTCCTTCTCCTCAGTCATGGAATTGGAAGCATAATAGCCACTGTCTGCGAGAGCATGCAAACCTTTATGCGCAATCGACAGAGAACGCCTAGAAGAATGGCGTATAGGCCGTTGCCTATTTCTCCGCTCTAAATAGGCTCGAACTCGCTATTACCGTAGCTGAAGAGTATTGAATTCATCTGCGGATCTAGCTCGAGAGAGCGAGAGAAGCTACTGCTACTCCCATTGTCATAGAATGTTATGTTACTGGCAGAACTTGAATCATCGATCCACTTCGCGTCATGCTGACCTGTCATTGCTACGCTTGATATTGTCGCCACGCTACCATCCTTTTTGTTGATGATCCAAAGTTGATTCATAGAGCGACTACTACCAAAACTTGGTTAGTAGTCTGGTTATAGTCTATGGAATTCAAATGCAGCCAATCTTCGGTATTGGCCTGATTCAGATCCAGGCCCTACTCGTCCAGATGATCAAACACATCCCAGCGCGAAACGACATTACCTCCTTCGCTGCCTGTTTTCTCGATCTCCACGATGACCTCGGACCAGATTATCTCTCTATCTTCCCAGGTTAGCGCTAGCACGTTGCCATTCGCTAGAGGTTCAATATCGTGATGCAGCGACTTAGTCTCGTCGTTATAACTCAAACTCCAAATGGCATTCCCATTCCGGTCTAATTCCTCAACAACGCCACCTTTCCCTCCAGAAGTAAAAAACCCAGTAGCGACATTTCCAGTTCTCCATAAATTTCCGTTTGGCAATAAATAAGCCGACAAACTAGCGGGAGGAACTGTTCTCCCATTGATGCTTCACCTCGCCGAAATCATCAATCAGATAGGTAGTGCTGGAAGAACTTGACGCTATAAGTGTTAGGCCGCTAGAGCCACCAGCATCGCTGGTGAAGGCGATATGCTCGTTATACAATACGCGATATATTCGGCATTGGCGAAGACGCGAGACGCGAGACGCGAGAGCATCGTAGACCTCTATCGCACATAGTAGGAAGAACTTTCCGACAACTCACCTTCCAGGCTCAACTGTTCTCCCATATCTAATGTCTGCACGGTTTCACTCCCTGTATAGGGATACGGCGCATAATAGAGGCGATAGCCCGTGGCGGCCGCAACGCTATTCCAGCTCAATCTGAGATACTGTTGATCCGTGCCTACTGACAGTCTAGGATTTGAGAGCTGCCCGAGAGCTGAGCTACTGACCAAGAAAGTCAATGCGAGCACGAACGCCATTGCGAGCTTTGAGTAGGAATTTGTATTCATTGGTCACACCTTGGAATTAATTTGGACAGTTGCTGCATTGTTCTACGCCCGGCACATAAATATCCGTCACTACTACCTTCACTTACTCAGGTGATGCAACAATAAGCAGCTAGCCCTTTACTAGGATCTCCATTCATTTCCTATAGAGTCTACATTCGGTTCGGGGTAACCTTTCAGTATGTTCAATACACCCAAGAGAATCTTTCTATTATTACTGTTGCTTTTGTCGGCGCCCCGCTCTCTCTACGCACAATCCAGCCTAGCAGAAAGCCTAGAACAGGATGTAGCACTTCAAGATACGGCAATCATTGTTATACGCAGCGCGCTCGGTGCACGAAAACAGACTGCCGTTGTGCGTCGCAACACATTCATGGTCGAGATCGGAATGTATATCGAGACCTATCGTGGAACGCGTAATGCAAACACGCTAGAGAATATTCAAACCCGCTACCTAGCAGCCAAGGCAAAATTGCTCGAACCGAGGCTGCCTGCCACAATAGAGGAGTTGGTCTCTATTCTTGAAATTCTTTGATCGCTTTTCTCGATAGCAGCAATCGAAACAAATCATTTTACCTATAGCAGGATCCCGCGTACCCTTACTTCATCTAAACTACCTATTGCACGAAGAGAACAACATGAATCAGCAAACAAGCAAAAATCAGGTAACTCATACTCCGAACGTGACCTTTAAGACTCGAGTTCGCGATGAGTCCGCAGAAGGCGAGAACCCCTTCGTTTGGAAAGACGTTACCAGCTCCGAGATATTCAAGGGCAAGCGCGTAATCATCGTTGCCCTGCCAGGTGCATTCACGCCTACCTGCAGCAGCACTCATCTGCCTGGCTATGAAAAACATTACGATGAGCTAAAAGAGTTAGGTGTAGATGAGGTTTACTGCGTTAGCGTCAACGATGCCTTCTCAATGTTCCAATGGGCGAAACAGCTGAACGTCAAGAACGTGAAGATGCTACCCGACGGCAATGCTGACTTTACTCGCGAGATGGGCATGTTGGTGAAGAAGGAAAATCTTGGTTTTGGTTCTCGCTCTTGGCGCTACTCGATGCTGGTTGAGGATGGTGAGGTAAGTGCACTATTCGAAGAAGCCGGCAAGGTCGACAACTGCCCTGATGATCCGTTTGCATGCAGCGACGTAGACACTATGTTGCAGCACTTGAAGTCGCTCTGAAAATCTAACTTGAACGACGGCTTACGCGCCCTGCGTGGCCGTCGCTTCCTACCCTGAAGTATCAAATAGTCGTGAGGGTAAATCGAGCAGGCCATTTCTAATAACTTTAGATTGGATCGCCTGGAGGCAATCGTAAAGCAGGCCCTGGAACGGCGTTGTCAGACCGTTGCTGCCAGCGGCGAATATCTGCGGCAACAGCGCTCTGATGTGCACTAGTATTTCTACGCCTCTCCATCTGATTAGCCAGCTTGCCCAGACGATCGGCTAGTACTGCTTTGACCTCGCCGGAGCTGTCCTCGCTGCTCGCTTGTACCATCATCTCATCTGCAGTGACGCGCTGCACCAAATGTAATAGCTGCATCTGATAGTCATCATCGGGCGAGCCTGCGCCCCAAGTAACTTCTAACAAACGATCTATCACTTCCTCGAGATCTGGGTAGTCGCCCATGCTGCCGTAAGCGACCAATCTTGCCATGCGTGCCGGATGCAATATCTGCTTAACCGACAAGCTAGCAGAACCCTCGGCTGCACCGAGCGCATCAAAGAGCAAACCTGTGCGACCTGGAAATGGCTCGCCCTGCGTAAAGCGGTAGGCCGGAGGTGGAATCAAATCCAGGATATTTCGCGGCAATGTCAAAAAATCTACTGATAAAGTTGAGAGCACTGTCTCCAATGCATCTCTTTGTTCCTCGGCATCGATAATGGTGAAAGGAATCTGGCCGTCACCCCTAACAGTATATTTATAATCCGCACCACCTATACTTTGCGCCGCCGAATTTAGCTGGAATCTATGGTGCATATAAAGAGGCAGAAGCACGTATTCAAGCGTGGAGAGTGGCTCACCATTTCGAATCAAGCTAGGACCAAAATCCTCTAAACCAATGCGTCGCACCTCAATTTCATGCTTTAGATGATCTACCAAATTTGACCCATTGTCCCAAACGCCGGCAAACTGATGGCCTGCTCCAACAAAATTATTATTGTTATGCGCCATGAACAACAATCCAGTATCCAAGCTTTCCTGAACTATCTTCGCCAGCTCTTCAGCTTCATCAGCTCCAGGAGGAAACTGCTCATAAGAATAGCGAACGGCCAACTTGTCGTATTCGCCAATCCTTTGAACATAGGCATTCGATAGATCTATCTTCCCGTCGGCTGTTATTTCGACAAGAGGAGCCGGGTAGTCCATGACGCTCTCTCGGCCATAGGAACTACTCAAATAGTTATGCGGAAAACCCAATGTATGCCCCACTTCGTGCGCCGCGAGTTGACGCACCCTATCTAGCGCCATGTTGACCGATGCTGAATTGTTGTCCGCTATCGCTTCCAAATATTCAAAACCGGGGATGAGACCCTGGCCGTGAAGATAGTCTTGCCTGAGGCGCAAGCTGCCTAGATTCACATTGCCCTTGATAATTTCGCCAGTTCGCGGGTCCATGACCGAGCCACCGTAGGAATAGCCACGGGTCCGCCTATGGGTCCAATGAATCATGTTATAGCGAACATCCTGCCCATCAGCTCCTGCCGGCAGTTCCCTAACCTGAAAAGCATCGATGAATCCGGCCGCCTCATAAGCCTGATTCCACCAACTTGTTCCTTCGATCAATGCGCTCTTTATAGGCTCGGGTGTACCAGAGTCGACATAGTAGATAATGGGCTCTATTGCTTCCGAACGAGCCGCACTAGGGTCCTTCTTCTCCAATCTATGCTTGCCCACTAGGCGAACCTGCAGATCCTCACCGATAGCAGTGCTGTAATCTTGAATGGTGGGTCCATTAGTGCCAATTCTTGGGTCAGAAATCCTGACCTTGAAGTTGTCATCTGGCAACTTGACCAACGAATGATGCTGGCGCAGAGTAATAGCACTACCGGTAGCTGCAACCCTATTCACTAGGTTCCCCGGGTTGCTACTGGTAAAAGTAAGCATCGATTCAACTTCCACGTTGTCGGGAAAAGCTTTTGTGTTATCCAAATAGAATGCACTTCGACTCTTATCGAGTACGTAATTTCCTTGATTACGATTTGCAATAGTCCCTGTTACATTTCGAGCATCGCGCAGAAAGAACTCCGTCGCATCGACTAATATGCTACCTCCACTTGCGGCCACGATGTCAAAACCCCAATGCACAGATGGGGCAAAGGCATCTTCTACTGACTGCCTTTCCAAGACATTGTCACTTGAGGCGCGGTATCTATAGTTCCGCTGCACTAACAACACTCTCGGCCCGACTCGCTTCGCTGAAAGTACATAAGTGCCGCGCAATTGCCCACGATCTATACCCACCGGATTTGAACCCAGACCAGAGCCCATGGATACTTGATAGAGGAACTCTGTATCGAGTTTATCAATCTCCCAGAACATTTTGCCGCTAGACTCTTCCCAGTAGAGATTAAAATACCCCTCCATTCGGCTCGCATTGGTAACGGTATCTGCTATAGAAGGTAGATCTTGCGCATAGGAAAATACAGAATGAAAAAATAGTACGAGCGCGAATCCTGTGCGTTTCAATAGCCTTTGGTAGGAGCCTAGAAGCCATAGTGAAGAATCTGATGATACCATTTCAATTCCCTCAGCCTTGATTAAGGCTATCTCCCCAACATCGGACTATGTGGTGGGTAGTAAACAATTTGATTAAGACTATCACTGTGCTTATATTTTTTGTATAGAGAGTAAGTAGATAGCGGCGGAATAGCAGAATGGAAAGAAGGTGACTATTTCCAGAAAATATTTTTGTGCCATTCGCAAAAAAATGGATCGAGTCAAATCTGGGATTGAACTCTAGAATTTCTAGCCTAGCAACAGCCTTATATTACGATGACGAACCTCCTTTTCAGAAGGTGTCTGCCTCTCTATCTATAAACTTTCCGCTGGCGATTTTTTCTCCGAAAAATGGAACTCTTCCAACCTAATATCATCCAGACCAATCTGGTCAAACGGATTTTCCATGGCGCTTTGCACGTTATAAAGAGAGATCAACATAAATCCATGTATCAGGCTCAAAGCATAAATAACATAAGGCCTTGCTTCGCCCACATCGTTTACTAAGGTCGGTACAAAAATAAAAGGGAAGATATAGATAAATACTAAACAGTAGGCCCTAAGACTAATCGGCGTTCCATGCATCTTAAGTCCCACAGTATTTTCTATGCTCTCATGCATGTCCTTGAGAAATCGAATTATCTTAAGCCCAGTGCCATTGGAGATAGAATCTGAGTTATCTCTAAGAAATTCAAAAATCTCATCCAATTTACTGCGCACCAAACTTGGATCATAGACATCCTGAGTAAGGGCGTTAAAGAAAAGTTTTGATATCGTTTGTAACTTTTCTCCAATGTATTCTTTCTTCTCACCTGACAACTTCCCGTTGTTGGCGAAGCAATAGTAGACGGCATTGATAGAGGACTTAAAGACACTCAATAGATTAATAATTCTGTCGCGCCGCTTAAATGATTCTCGAATGGTAAACACCAATGGAAAGATAACAGCAATGCTGAATAGCGTAATATTGAGATTGAAACGAAACCCATAGAACAGGCAAGCGTAAGTAACGATCAAGCAGAGCAGTACGACATAGCCGGTTCTAAAGTTGATTATCGCGAGATATTTTTGCATAGACGCATTACTCTTATAATCAAACTGAATTGATATTTCTGAACTCATGCTAATGAAGTGCGAGCACAAAGTAAATCAACCACACAGGGCTGTAGTTGCGGCACATTCCACCTGAGGGTACACTCGAAGGTATGCAAGGTAAGTACTTAAACTAAATCAAAGACTTACCGAATAATTTCTTAACTCTTAGGCCAAGAATAGCGGCACAAGGAGATTGATATCAGATGAGCATAGCAAATCGTTGCGCAGCCCTATTCCTTGTTATGGCCTGGGTACTCTCCGCCAGTGCACAGCCTGACCCTCTCTTTCAATCAGCTGCTCTGCTCGACATCACTTTTGAGGCACCCTTCGCGCAGATCGATCGGGAGCGCGACAAGGAGGCTAAGTACGACGGCATCATGCGCTACGTAAACGCAGATGGCCTAGAAGTGCATTTCGACATTAGGTTGGAAGTTCGTGGCAACTGGCGGTTACAGAAAAGTAATTGCCGCTACTCTCAGCTATGGATAGACCTCAAACGCGGCCAGACACCTAACACACTATTTTCTGAACAGAACCGGTTGAAACTTGTTGTTCAATGCCGCGGGCAAGATAGATATAGAGATTACTTGGCCAAAGAACAGCAACTCTATGAAACGTTCGCTAACTTGTCCGACATTCATTTTGGCACAAGGCTAGTCAACGCGACTTATATTGACTCAGAGGACCCCAGCAGCAGTCGCACTCATCTCGCTTTCTTCATCGAGCATCAACGTCGCCTCAGGGATCGTTTCGAGATGGAAGAGGTGGAGCTGAATCGCATCTCCTATAGCGATCTTGACCCAGTACAATCTTCTCTGGTGGGGCTATTTATGTATCAGATAGGAAACACCGATTTTTCAATGGTCCAGGCAGCCGAGGGCGATGAGTGTTGTCACAACACCAAATTACTGGTTGATAAGACAGGACGTTACTTCCCCATTCCCTACGACTTCGATTCTTCAGGTTTTGTTAATGCGAGTTATGCGGCCCCACCTAACCCTACATTCGGAATTCGAAATAATAGATCGCGAAAGTATCGCGGCTTTTGCTTTGAATCAGAACAGTTAAATGCTGCCGTAGCTCGCATAACTGCAGAACGCGATAATACCATTACGATAATTTCCGATACCAGTCATGTCAGCGAACGCACCGCAAATCGGAGCCTACGTTACATGGAAGAATTTTATGAAGATTTAAATGACCAACGCCGATACCAGCGAGAGATCATCGAAAATTGCCGTGGCGATATAGTAAGATGAACAGTCTGCAAACAAGCGCTGAAAACAAACTTCAATCGAGCAACAACTTGCTTGGAGCCTGCTTTCTACTTCTTCAAATATTTCTCTCACAGTCACTATTTGCCGTCGAAGATCAATGGCAGGATGTTGAACGCGTAGTCGCAATAGGCGATATCCACGGTGACTATGACAATTTTCTGAAAATCCTTGAAGAAGCGAATGTCGTCAATCGCCGTGGGAATTGGATTGCTGGGAAAACCCATTTGGTGCAACTAGGCGATGTGCCAGACCGTGGGCCGGACACAGATAAAGCTATTGCGCTGTTGCAAAAATTGGAGAGACAGGCCGAACGCGAGGGCGGCAAGGTACACGTACTAATAGGCAACCATGAGGCAATGAATATCTACGGCGATTTGCGCTATGTCGATCCCGGCGAGTACGCCGCATTCCGCACTCGCAATTCACGCCGAATACGTGACGATTTCTATAAACGAGATATTGAAAAACGCAAGCTAGTTGACTCTGGATTTTTCGCCGACGGTGAGTTTCGCCAGCAATGGGAACAATCTATACCCTTGGGCATGCTCGAACATCGATCTGCATGGGGCAGAGAAGGCGATATCGGAGCTTGGGTGAGGCAGCACAATACCGTCATCAAGATTAATCGAACTCTCTTCCTGCATGGCGGCATTAGCCCAGAAGACGTGGGCATGAGCATCACTGAAATCAATGAGCAGATACGCCTCGAATTGAATGGAGGTCTAGGCGAAGACTTAGGACTTTCAGAGAGAGCGACAGGACCATTGTGGTACCGTGGCCTCGCCACAAGCAACGAGGAAATGGAGAGGTTGCATCTCGAGCTAGTGCTAGCGACCTATGATGTTGACCGCGTGGTGATTGGACACACGCCTAGTTTAGGGACTATTGTTCCCCGCTTTGAAGGGCGCGTGCTAGTGATCGATACTGGTCTTTCTAGTTACTATGGCGGGTTCCTTGCTAGCCTCTTGCTAGAGAACGGTGAAGCAACCACGCTTCAGCGCAATCAAGAGATACCTGTGCCAAATACCAAAGCTGGCTTACTTCCCTATTTTGAACGTATTGCCGAATTAGAACCACGCGCTAACGCACTGCAAGTTCGGATACGAAATTTGGCTTCACCTCCTCTATAGAGGCTTCTTGTACTCCGCGCTGATTGCAACTATCTACTTCTCAATTCCACCTATAGCTACCGCAAATATAGTTACCGAAAATTCCGGACTAGAAAAAAGTAACTTAGAAAATTGCTTTGTGTGATTGAGTTTTTCTTCATCCACAGAATAATTGTCAAAAAAAAGGGCGGTTCCATTTTTGCAAATGAACTCCGCCCCTTCTTTGTTTCTTAAATACTTGAGAGTACTTAAATTCCTACTAGTTAGTTCCTGTATGAGCTAACCGGTGGCAGCTGTGAACCAGACAAATCATCTGGAACACTTTTCTCAACTCTAACTGTGTGGTGTAACGTACCGATGCCCTCGATGCTGGCCTCGATTTGTTCTCCGTCGATAAGATAACCAGAGCCCGTCGCGCGCTCAACTCGGCCCGCTCCCGTTCCGCCAGACGTTCCGCTTTGCAGAACATCACCTGGGAAAATCGTAACCAGCGAGGAAGCATACTCGATCAACTCAGGAATATTGTGGATCATGTCACCAGCTCGAGCTTCCTGAACGGTCACACCATCGATAACCAAAGTCTGATGTAGGCGCTCCATGGGATCACCGTAAAATTCCTTTGGCACGATCCAAGGGCCATGAGGTGCAAACGTATCGTGGCCCTTGCCAACAAACCAGTCCGAACCGGAGCCGTAGCCACCTGGCGGACGACCGCCGCGGTCAGAGATGTCCATCGCTACCATGTAACCAAATACATGATCGTAGGCACGGTCTGCAGAGATGTATTTGCCAGAGCGGCCAAACACAATTGCCATCTCGACTTCCCACTCGATACGGTCACGGCCGAAAGGCATAATAATATCATCGCCGTCACCAATGATTGCGCCCCGTGTAGGCTTCAGGAACAAATAG
>JAESUV010000017.1 GCA_016762975.1 Gammaproteobacteria bacterium
TACTCGCGATTGGGACAACACGCTCGGCATGAATACGCCGGGACAAGTGGGTGATCCGGACAGCCCGCTGTATGACAACCTGTTTGAATTGTGGGCTAACGACAAGCTGTTTCCTGCCTTCTACTCGCGAGAGAAAATTGAGTCGGTCTTGTACGAGAAACTTGATTTGATACCAGCTAATTAATTAAGCGCCTAGGAAATTGCTAGGGGACTACTTGAGTCTCCTACGCAAGGTACCTAGGATGATTTTGATATCAGAGTAAGACACTTCTCTCAGAAATTTTTTATTTTCTAGATCAAACTACCCTTAAGAGTTACTTAAGGTTCGATTGCTATCGTAGCTTCCATACTAACCCAAGCTGGTGGAAGCGATGTCTCTAGTAGCAGCAGAAAGCCTGTCTCAAGCGAGCACCGTCCAACTCTCTGGAAATGCAGAGTCTGGAGGGGCTGGCAGATCACAGTTTCTGAAACAGTGGTTAACACTCTCTCCAAAATTTGAGCTGGTAACCGAGGAATCATCGCTGCGGGCCGAAGTTGAGCAATATATCGGCTGCAAGTTTGAGTCCAATTATGGGGCCAGCTTGACTGAGTTCCTGCCTCTCTTTCTCACTCTTCGTTGTTCTGGACAACTGTCGGCAAGCGCTGGCATTTCCCTTGGTTCAGCATCTAAGAAATTCTTTCTCGAACAGTATCTAGATGCATCTATCGAGAGCGAGCTTGAACAGTTTTGCGGCGAAGAGGTAAGAAGGGAGCAGCTGGCCGAGATTGGCAATCTTGTGGCAACGACCTTAGGCGCGAGCCGATTGATGTTTATTATACTCGCTTCGATATTGAATCAGGCGGGCTATGAATGGATGGTTTTCACAGCGGCCAAGCCACTACTACGCAGCTTGCAGAAAATGGGCTTCGAGACCCGGGTGATCGCCGAGGCAAAGCCTGCCCGTCTCGATGCGAATTCGCATGCCTACTGGGGTAGTTACTACGACAATAGACCACAAGTAGTAGCTGGCCGTCTCAGCAATGCGCAAGAGGCTGTTGAAGCTCGAAGCCTGTTTAACCTGGTGCAAAATTTTTACCAGAGCGAGATCGGATCTCTTGCCATAGATGTCCGTCAGCAAGGACGCTCTGATGCTTGATTCTGAAAATAAACTGAGGTTTTCACTTAGTGACTTAGAAAGAGAGTTTTCCGCTGAGGCCATTCAGACTGAGATAGTTTTCCTCGCGAAATTGCTGCGTAAAAAGGCACTATCTCGAGTAGCACTACTGGCCGGTAACAGCATTGAATGGGCAGTGGTGGACATTGCCTGCCAAGAGGCAGGTATCTGTATTTTACCATTGCCGGAATTCTTTTCCGAATCTCAGCGCAGGCATTCAATAAATTCCTGCGCTGTCGAGGCAGTAATAACCGACAATCCAGAGCTTTTTAGATCAGATTATCAGGCGGACTGCGAGGTCTTGTCGCTGATGGGAGAGAATCGCTTGAGCCTCTGTCTGCTAAAGAATACTACGCAGACCCCCATGTTACCGGATGCAACGGGCAAGATAACGTTCACGTCCGGCTCAACCGGCGAGCCTAAAGGAGTCTGTCTGAGTCATGAGCAACTGTTAAGACAGGCAGATATCCTCTCTTCCATGATCGCACTAGATGCTCCGCGCCATCTCTGTGTGCTGCCTCTAAGTACCTTGTTAGAAAACGTTGCCGGTATCTACGCACCGATCTTCGCACAGGGTCAGGTCATTATTCCTAGTCAGGAGGAGATGGGGTTTAAAGGCAGTGCCTTAGTGGATTCACAGAAATTATTGAGAATTATTGGCTCAGTGCAGCCACATACGATGATTCTAATTCCTCAACTACTTCTGTTATTGGTTAACGCAATCGAACAGGGGTGGGAATGTCCTGCTTCGCTAAAGTTTGTTGCCGTAGGCGGCAGCAAAGTTTCGGTAGATTTATGGACCAAGGCGAGAGAGTTCGGCATTCCTGTATACGAAGGCTATGGGCTCTCCGAATGTGTTTCAGTAGTGAGCTTGAACACCCCTTATTCTCAGAAGCTGGGCAGTTGCGGGAAGCCGTTATCAGGACTGACGGTTTCCTTCACTGAAGGTGAAGTGATGGTATCAGGAAATACCATGTTGGGTTATGTGAATGAGCCAGAGAGTTGGGGCTCGAAGCAGATCAGTACCGGTGATCTTGGCTATCTCGATCGGGATGGTTTTCTGCATATAGACGGCCGTAAGAAAAATCTTCTAATCTCCAGTTATGGCCGCAACATATCGCCGGAGTGGATTGAAAGTGAGTTGCTGGCTAGCCCGCTTTTGGCTGAGGCTGTATTGGTGGGTGATGCCAGACCTTTTTGTGCGGCATTATTGACTCCTCGTTCATCAAATACTAGAGATTCTGATATTCAGGCACTTGTTGATCGCATGAACTTAGGTTTGCCAGACTACGCCAGAGTTATGGCCTGGTATAGGCTCGAAAAGCCGTTACAAAATGAGAGCAGGTTTATGACCGACAATGGCAGGCCTCGCCGTAAAACCATTAACGAAGCCTTTCATGTCGAAATAGACGTGCTCTATACCAATGTCATGAGTGATGTTGAGGTAATTAACGCCACGCAGTTTTTGGCAGGATGAGGGAAAGTAGAATGGATTTTTTTGACACATTGGTAAGCCAAACAGAGAAAAGTCGTCAGGAGCTTATGTCTGCTCCAATAATCACACGCTGCCTGCAGGGCCAGATAGAGGTCGACGACTACGTTGCTTTTCTGGTGCAAGCCTATCATCACGTAAAACATACCGTTCCCTTAATGATGGCAGTGGGCTCTAGACTGCCCGGAGAGAAGGAGTGGATACGCACTGCAGTAGCAGAATATATCGAAGAGGAAATTGGACATCAGGAATGGATTCTTAACGATATACAGAACTGTGGCTACGACAAAGAAGCGGTGCGCAATGGCAGCCCTTCAGCTGCAACAGAACTCATGGTGGCCTATGCCTACGATATGGCGCAGAGGGTAGATCCTATGGGCTTCTTTGGCATGGTACATGTGTTAGAAGGTACTAGCATTAATCTAGCCGACAAAGTGGCGGACTCGGTGAAGGACGCGCTCAGCCTGCCGCAGAACGCTTTTTCCTATCTCTATTCTCATGGATCCCTGGATCAAGACCATGTGGCCTTTTTCAAGGACATCATGAACAGGATCAAAGATAAGGAAGATCAAGCGATCATTGTTCATTCCTGTCGTATGTTTTATCAGCTGTATGGGAATATATTTCGCACGCTATCCGCAGACCACGGTATTCCAAGCACGAGGGCTTAAGCAATGAACGTGTCAGGTAAGAGGATTCTTGTTACTGGTGCCACAGGCGGAATTGGGGAACTGTTGAGTACACAGTTGCATAGCGAAGGTGCACTTTTAGTGTTGGGCGGTAATCAACAAGACGCATTGGATAAACTGAATGCCAAGCTAGGCGGTGCCAGTACTCTTGCCTGCGCAGATATTGCTAGCTATGAAGGGCGCCAGAAAATCGTTGAAACTTGTCAGAGTGTTGGAGGACTTGATGCTGTCATTAATCTTGCGGGTATCTTGAATTTCGACATGTTTGAGAAACAGGCGCCGCAGCTCATCGAGAAGATACTGTCCATAAATTTGATAGCACCTGTATTGCTATGTCACGAATTGATTCCGATATTAAAGAAAAAACCCGAAGCGACAATTCTAAATGTCGGCTCAATATTTGCAAGTATAGGCCACCCAGGTTTCGTCGCATATTGTACAAGTAAGGCGGGTCTGAAGTGTTTCACGGAAGCGCTGTCGCGGGAATTGGCAGATACATCGATAAAGGTCCTCTATATAGCTCCGCGGGCCACCAAAACCAATTTGAACGCGGATAGTGTCAATGAGTTGAATGCTGCGCTCGGTAACAAGTCCGACACAGCCGAATATGTAGCTAATGAGATCGTGCAGTCAATCAAGAATGACAGGGCAGTGCGTTATCTCGGCTGGCCTGAGAAATTATTTGTAGTGGTAAATGCAGTACTTCCAGGGCTTGTAAGAAATTCTCTGGTGAGAAAATTGAATGTTATTAAACGGTACACAACAGTAGGTGAATCATCATGAAACTTAAGAATACAATTTTGTTGTTCTCGGCAATTTTTGGTGGATTTTGGGCGCTGCAATCAGTGGCGGCGGATACCAGCGACCTGTTTCATTTGCAGCAGCGCTGGGCTGAAGTTAATTATCAGATGGAGGGAAAAGCACAGCTGACTGCCTTCGCTCAGTTGGTCGAGGAAAGTGAAGTTGTAAGCGTTAAGGAGCCGTCCTCAGCTGAGATTTGGATATGGAAAGGAATTATTAAGTCTACCTATGCAGGTGCTAAAGGGGGTTTAGGCGCATTGGGGCTGGCGAAAGAAGCCAAGGTGGATCTGGAGACTTCCGTGGATCTGGATCCGAATGCTCTTGGCGGTTCCGCGTATACTACCTTAGGCACCCTGTACCACAGCGTACCTGGTTGGCCACTGGGGTTCGGCGATGAAGACACGGCCGAGGAGCTTATGCTCAAGGCGCTTACTCAAAACCCTGAAGGGATCGATACTAATTACTTCTATGGTACTTATCTGTTAGACGAGAAGCGTTACGATGAAGCAGAGAAAATCCTGCTACAGGCACAGAATGCGCCAGCACGTCCCGACAGGCCTGTAGCGGATTCTGGTCGGCAGCGTGAAATTAGTGAAGCACTCGAGTTATTGGGCAAGAAGCGATAAGCTACTCCTCGATAGTTAGGAGTCTCAAGTCCAATCATGCAATTACTACTAGTCGAAGATGACCTGCCTCTTGCCAGCGGACTGAAACAGGCGTTGCAAAAAACAGGTTATGCGGTCAATCATGTTGCCTCCGGCAACGCAGCTCTGCACGCCGTAAAAGTTGAGCGTCCTGACATCGTAATACTCGATATCGGCCTGCCGGACATTGATGGCATTGCGGTCCTTAAAAAACTGCGGGTTGCTGATAAGACGCTGCCCGTATTGCTGTTAACGGCGCGAGACAGTGTCGAAGATAAGGTTGCAGGTCTGGACAGTGGGGCGGACGATTATCTCGCCAAGCCTTTCGAAATGACCGAGTTATTGGCGCGCTTGCGGGTACTGGAACGGCGGTTATCCACGGTAAAGACGTCGGAGATAACTATCGGTCAGGTATGTCTGGATACGCTCGAGCAACGCGTTACCTTCCAGGGTGAGGAGCTAGATCTTGCTCGAAAAGAATATATGCTACTGAAGAGCTTGATGGAGAATGCCGGTCGGGTTATGACCCGTCCTACCTTAGAGAGCCGACTCTACAGTTGGGGAGAGGAGGTGAGTAGCAATGCCGTTGAGGTACACATCCATCATTTGCGCAAAAAATTTGGCAATGATTTTATAAAGACCATTCGCGGTGTTGGCTACAAGCTGAATCCTGAGCAAATCTAAAGAGGGGCTTCATTGCGTTCTATCCGTCTTTTTCTGGTTGCGAGTATCTTGGCGGCGTTGATTTTATTCAATTTCGTGGCGGCGCTTCAGGGCTATCAGTCTAGTATGAGGGAGGCGGACACTCTATTTGATAACCAGATGCTGGATTTGGCGAGGCTGGTATCGAATCTTGACCTATCGAACGCGAGTACTAGAGATTTACGCCTTGGAAATAATTTGGCCTTTCAGATATGGAGCGAGTCGCAGCTCCTTGCGGCATCACATAACGCACCAGCACTGCCCCTGCAAAACTTCGCCCCCGGTTTCGAATATGTAAACTTTGAAGGTTATCGCTGGCGTACTTTTACACGTTACGAGGTGCCGCTAGATCGATGGGTGATTGTTGCGGAGAGAACAGACCTGCGCTTTGTGTTGGCAGAAAATGTTGTTCTGCAGTCAATACTACCGCTTCTGCTGGGTATTCCATTCGTGGGCTTACTGATCTGGATTATAGTAAGTCATGGATTGCGGCCGCTGCAGCAGCTGTCTGATGCGCTAAGAAATAAGGGCGCTAATGATCTTTCTCCAATACTCAGCGCCAATTCCCGAATAGAGCTTGATCAGGTTGTCGAATCCATCAACGGCTTTATTCAGCGCCTTGATCGAGTTATGGAGCGAGAAAAAAGATTTTCGGCGGATGCCGCACACGAGCTACGAACGCCCATGAGTGCCTTGAAGATTCAACTGCACAACTTGAGTGAGGAGATGGATACCAAACACGAATCCTTTCAGCAGCTGCAGGAGGGAGTGGACCGCATGCAGCATCTGATCGAGCAACTACTTTCCCTCTACAGAGCGACGCCCGAACAGTTTATTAATAATTGTGAAACGGTTGATCTCTATGCTATTACGCAAGATCAGCTTGCCAGCTCGTATCCTTATTTCGAGGTAAAAGAGCAGAATGTTGAACTGATAGGAAGCTCGATAGAAATCGAAGCCGATAAGTTTGCTCTCGAGACGCTGATTTCTAATTTGTTAGGAAACGCCAATAAGTACACTCCCAGAGATGGAAGTATTGTAGTCTCTATAGATGATCTGGGTGACGAAGTCTGTCTAAAAGTAGAGGACAATGGGCCCGGCATACCAGAGGCAGAGAAGTCGCGAGTATTTGACAGGTTCTACCGAGTTGCTGGCAGTGATGGTAGCTCGCGTCCCCCGGGTTGTGGCCTGGGTTTAACTATTGTTAGTCATGTAGCGGACCTGCATCAGGCAAGGGTCGAAGTTAAGGATTCGAGTTTTGAAAGCGGTAGTGCATTCTGCGTCTACTTCAAGAAAAAACCGTGAAATGAAAAAATATTTACTAACGCCATTAAAAACTCTAAGCGCAGTGGCGGTTCTGTGTTTTGCGATTGCGGCGTGGGCAGCGACACCGGAGATAGAGTTAATCATCAAAGACCATTTGTTCTTTCCGGCGATACTAGAGATTCCCGCCGGACAAAAGGTGCGTGTCCGCATCATCAATCAGGATCCAACACCGGAAGAATTTGAGAGCTTCGAGCTAAACAGAGAGAAGCTAGTTATTGGCAATGGTCAGACAGTGATTTTTATTGGGCCTTTGGAGCCTGGCGAGTATCCCTTCTTCGGTGAATTCTACCCGAAGACTGCACAGGGTGTGGTGATAGTAAAATGAACCTAGCCAGCGAGCGTGATTGTGTTTATTAATTCTGTGATTCTTGTGTTACAAGAAATAATTGAAGCGGCACTGTTAATAAGTGTTTTACTGGTGTTTACCAATTTGTTTCAAAAAAGTTGGGATAAATCTTTTGTTCTGCAAACGAGCTGGGTCGGCATCAGCATTGCCATTGGTGTTGTAGGTGCTGCGATGTATTCCTACTATACGCCACAAATTTCCGAGATGTTTGACTACGTTGGGCAGGAAATATTTAATGCCAGCATCCACCTGCTGAGTCTTCTGCTTGTTTGCTTGTTTGCTTTCTTAGTGCCGAGTGCTCGTCTCGCAAAGGATGTAATGGGGCGCGCCAAATTTGCAGCTTTCTGCATGACGGGTATCGTCATGCTTGCTATCGTCAGAGAGGGATCTGAGATTATTCAGTATATTGGCGGCATAGCGGGTCATGAAGACAATTTCACACCTGTCGTATTAGGTGGCTTTATCGGCGCGGGGATAGGAGTCAGCACGGGGGTGCTTCTCTTCTACGGCTTGATTAACCTATCGGTGAACTGGTCTTTCAGGATTAGCGTGGGATTACTTAGCCTAATAGCAGGAAATATGGGGTCCCAGGCAGTATTGTTATTAACCCAAGCAGATTGGTTGCCCTTTACGCCAATAGCTTGGAATAGTTCGAGTGCGTTACCTGAAAACTCGATCGCGGGGCATTTGATGTATGCATTGGTTGGCTACGAAGCGACACCTTCCATTTTGCAAGTGAGTATTTACCTTCTTGGTATCGTGCTAATTGTCATCAGTCCTTTGTTCAGAAAATCCTGGCCACTACAGCATTCTCTAGTCGGTGAGACTTGATATGATCGAATCGAATTATTGTTCTTGTAGGTGGTTGTCAGGATTAGTGTTTAAGGCTTTTATGTCAGTTTTCGTCGGCCTATCCCTGCTAAGCCAAGCCTTGGCAGACGGGAGCGCAGTCGATAAAGTCTACCATCCCTATGTAGATGCCCTAGAGAGTGAGATCGAATTTAGGTCCCTTTTTCAAGAGAGTAGTTCAGGGGGAAAAGATTTTAAACAGCTACATCAAGTGTCATTTGGTCGCTCTTTCGGACAGGCACTATTCGGTGAGGTCTACTTAGTTGGCGAGAGGTCGCGCTCTGGACAGTTCGAATTGGAAGCGTTTGAATTCGAAGTGAAGTGGCAATTGACAGAGCAGGGTGAATACAGCGCAGACTGGGGCTTATTGTTCGAGTACGAGCAAGAATTTAATGATGACGTGCAAGAGTTTACGACAGGCATCTTAGTTGAAAAGGAGTTTGGTCGCTTCAGTGGTACTGCTAATCTTTTGCTTATTCAAGAGTGGGGATCGGCCATTAAAGATGAATTCGAGACAGCGGTGGCTATGCAGGCAAGGTACAGATATTCCCGAGCGTTCGAGCCGGGTGTGGAACTCTATGCTGGGCAAGACTCTGCGGGTATCGGCCCGGTGATGATGGGGAGCGTTTCACTAGGCGTGCGCAAGACCCTGCGCTGGGAGGCGGGTGTAATTTTCGGCCTTGGTAGCGATAGCCCCGACAATAGCTTTCGTTTCTTGCTGGAATATGAGTTCTAGATCCTAAGTAAAACTGCATTATCAATGTCTAGTTCACCTTAGACAATATGTCCTAATTTCTCGATCGCCTGCTCCCAATAAACAATGTCTTTACCGACTTCAGTAGACAAGCCATCGAGAAGGCTTTGTATTTCTCTCTCTTCAATTAGTCTCTCAAATTGCAGCCGCTTGCGGCGGCCACTGACCTGTTCGGCTATAGATAGCGTTACATCACTACCATGGCCGCGCGTTTCATAGGAGGTAAAACCCGTTACGGCCTCAAGTGAAAGTAGATAGTCTATGAGGTCTTCCTCGAGCTCAGGCGGGATATTTAGTGCCAGCATCTTAATCATAGTGCGTGATCCTCACTCAATCCTCGATGAAAGTACTGATAGATAATTGACAACAGGAAAAGAGTCAGCAGCCTTGAGCTAATCAGCCCGCCAATCACAACGATAGCTAGGGATTTCTGTATCTCTGATCCCGGCCCCGTTGCAAGTAACAGAGGCACGAGTCCGAAGGCGCAAATCGTCGCGGTCATCATGACAGGTCTCAGGCGGCGCAGAGCACCCTCTCTGACAACTTGGGCTTTGGCTAGCAGATGGTTAAAGTGGAGCATCGGGGCTACACCGTTTAGAACTGCGATGCCTAACAGAGCGATGAAACCTACAGAGGTAGGCACTGTAAGGAACTCGCCGGTAATCCAGAGCGCGATCAAGGTTTGCTTGATGGAACGAAATGTAAGAAATAGTATAAACGCGATCAGTATCAATGCTACTGGAGTCACCAAGCCGAGTCGTGCAGCGGCCCGATAGACGCTCTCACAATTCAACGCGGAGCTTGTGCGAGGTGGCGCATGATCGAGCTGTGCTGTAACGGAACTGGAGAAAAGCGCTGCAAGACGAAGTGCCATCTATAGGCGAATGCTTTACTTCACAATTGTTAAAACACTTTCGAGTTTTTTAGCACGCACTTTGATAATGTTCTTCTTAGTGCGTAGTGGCTAGTGCAGCACGCCTAGCTGATACGGCCGAAATTGCGTACGGTCTGCTCCCAGTAGACGATATCTTTCCCTACTGCCGAGGAGAGCCCTTCCAGTACCATTGGAATCGCTGAATTCGGTAAGAAAATCTCGTATTGCGAGCGCCTGCGGCGCCCCGTAACTTGTTCTGCTACGTTGAGATTGTGGTGCTCGCCATGCCCGTGGACTTGGTAGGAAGTGAAGCCTTCAATCTGCTCAAAGCCGAGCAGATAGTCGATAAGATCCTCTTCTAGCTCAGGGGCAGTATTGAGAACGAGCAAACTGTGGTTCTGGGTCGATTGTGTTTTCTGAGTTTCGCTCATCTCTATATACCTGCGCTTTGCAATGTGCGGTGAAATGTTTTGTAAATGACCGGCAGAAGGAACAGCGTCAATAGTGTTGAGCTGATCAAACCGCCAATCACCACAATCGCGAGGGGGCGCTGAATCTCAGAGCCAGGCCCAGTAGCTAGGAGCAAGGGGACCAGACCGAACCCGCAGATCGTTGCGGTCATCATAACCGGTCTTAGTCTGCGCAGCGCTCCCTCCGTCACGACCTCCGTAATCTCCATTCCTTTCGCGCGTAGTTGATTGAAATAAGTCATCATCACCACGCCATTTAACACCGCGATCCCGAGCAGCGCGATGAAGCCGACCGAGGCTGGTACCGAGAGGAACTCCCCAGTCACCCATAACCCGATCAAACCACCCGTTAGTGCAAAGGGGATATTGGATAGCACGATTAATGTCTGCTTGATGGATTGGAAAGTCAGGAACAGCAGTAACGCAATAAGCGACAGCGCGAGTGGTACCACGAGTGTGAGTCTCGCCGCAGCCCTTTGTTGATTCTCGAATTCGCCACCCCATTCCAGTCGGTAGCCTTCGGGGAGCTCTATGCGATCGGCAATCA
>JAESUV010000018.1 GCA_016762975.1 Gammaproteobacteria bacterium
ACAGTGGTCAAATGAAGATTTCATTGCTCTGGGTAACAGCATCAAGAGTTCACTCCCGAATGGAATGTATTTCACCAGAAACATGGGTCGTCTGGAAAATATTCTTGAGAATTGGATGCGGCAGCGTAGAAAAGAACTCTATACCGCTGATGGCGAGCTCGGTTTCGATGTCGAAGACCTTGAAGATTTCTGGCAGCTCTGGTTCGAACTACAAGAACAGGGCCTGACACCACCAGCCGATGTTATGGCACAAGATACAGGGAAGATGGATGAGTTAATGCTGGTCAATCGGCGCTCATTATTCGATTTCTTGCATACTACCCAGTTCATGGGCGCGCAGAATTTGATCGACGATGAGCTGGGAATGACGATGATCCCCAATCAAATTGGGGGAAGAGCTGGGCAGTACATGAAACCTGCCATGCTGCTATCAATGGCAGCCAACTCCGCTGACAAATCCGCGGCGGCAAAGCTGATTAACTATATCATTACCACGCCAGAAGCTAATGACATCCTGCTGATCGAGCGTGGGGTTAGTGGCGATGCAAGCATTAGGGAACGAATATCACCGATGCTGTCGCAATCTGAACAGAAGATAATCAACTATCTCGATTTGGTTGCTACCCACCTCAGCCCAATGCCACCCCCCCCACCTAAGGGTGCCGGCGAAATCGAGCGCAGTTTTAGATCTGCATGGGAGTCAGTCGCCTTTGGACAAAAGTCCGTTAAACAAGGTGCAAAAGACTTCCACGCTTTCGCACAGATGACACTCGCACGCGCTTAAAGAATTTGTAGCGCAAGCAATGGAGTCGACAATAAAGAGCCCACAGGAAAACGAAGATCACACTTGGCGAGTCCGCTTATTAAAAATCTGGCGCCGCAACGGGCCTGGCTATCTTTTCCTCTTGCCCTGGCTGATAGGCTTCTTCGGGCTGACGCTTGGCCCAGCGATCGCGTCATTTTACTTGTCTTTCACCAATTACGATTTACTCGAACCGGCACGTTGGACAGGATTAAGTAATTACAAATTTGCATTCTTCAATGATGCTCGCCTACACAAATCACTAAGTGTCACGTTTACCTATGTAATGTGGTCAGTACCGCTTCGTTTGTCTGTGGCTTTGGCACTAGCGATGGTATTGGATCGCTCAGTTCGCGGAGTTTCCTTCTACCGGGCAACATTCTATCTACCATCGCTTCTAGGTGCTTCAGTCGCAGTATCAGTATTGTGGCGACAAATTTTTGGTTCTGAAGGGCTTGTGAACTATCTTTTACTTCTCACAACAGGTATCACCGGTCCCTCCTGGGTAACCCACCCAGACTATGCTCTTTCAACGCTAATCGTTCTGGCCGTATGGCAGTTCGGCTCGCCAATGATTATTTTCCTGGCTGGTTTGAGGCAAATACCACAAGACCTATATGAGGCTTCTTCGATGGACGGCGCTGGCTCATTACGACAGTTTTACCGCATAACTCTGCCACTGCTGGCGCCAGTTATCTTCTTTAATCTTGTTCTTCAAACTATCGAAGCATTTAAAACCTTCACACAAGCTTTTATCGTCTCCGGCGGTACCGGTGGACCGGTTGACTCGACAATGTTCTACAGTCTTTACATGTATCTTGAAGCTTTTGCGAACTTCCGAATGGGCTACGCCTCTGCATTAGCTTGGATACTGATGGTTATCATAGGTATTTTCACCTCCATTGCTTTCCTGACATCAAAATATTGGGTCTACTATGAGGACGAGAGACGGTGATGAAAACTACACGCAAATCCTTTCCGTGGGGGCAATTCACGCGTCACGCTCTTTTGATCTTGGCTTCGCTCTTGATGATTTATCCGCTGCTGTGGATGATGAGCAGCGCATTCAAGCTAGACTCACAAATATTCAGCAGCATGGGCCTGCTTCCCACTGAGTTTAACCTGGACAACTTCATAGATGGCTGGAGCGCTCTCAGGGTCGATTTCGCAGTTTTCTATATTAATTCATTCGTGATCGCGTTTTTGTCAGTACTCGGAAACCTTATGGCTTGCTCACTGACAGCGTATGCTTTCACAAGGCTTGAATTCAGATTTAAGAAGTTTTGGTTCGCTCTGATGCTGGGCACATTAATGCTTCCCTATCACGTGACCCTGGTTCCTCAGTATATATTGTTTAGCCAGCTAGGCTGGGTAAACACTATTCTCCCGTTGGTTGTGCCAAAATTTCTGGCAGTAGACGCGTTCTTCATTTTCTTGATGGTACAGTTTTTTCGCGGCATCCCACGAGAGATCGACGAAGCAGCGACTCTGGACGGATGCGGTCCATGGCGGATTTACTGGCGAATTATGCTCCCTTTATCAACACCCATACTAGCCACCGCTGCCATCTTTTCCTTCATTTGGTCGTATGATGACTTCCTGGGACCGCTGATTTATCTGAATGACATGCAGGGATGGACAGTTCCGCTCGCGCTTCGCGCATTTGTTGATGCCAGCGGCGGAGAGTCGCTCTATGGCGAACTGTTTGCCATGTCGACCTTGTCTCTAGTTCCTGTATTCATCGTCTTCCTGGCTTTCCAAAATCTGATCATTCGTGGCGTTGCGCTCGGTGCACTTAAAAGATGACAAACAAACTGAGTGTTGCCGTAGTAGGCGGTGGAGTTGGACAAGGACACATTCAGGCTTATAGACAGTTGCCTGATCTCTACGAGGTCACTGCCTTTTGCGATATTGACGACACGAAAGTAAAAACTGTATGCGACGAATATGATATCGCCAATTCGGCACATAAGATTGAAGAACTATTCGACCTTGATATTGATATTGATATTGTCGATATCTGTACCCCTTCAAATATGCACTTTGCGCAGGCGCTAAAAACTATAGATGCAGGTAAGAATGTGGTTATAGAGAAGCCCATGGCATCTTCATTGGCCGAGGCAGACGAACTTATCGAAGCCGGGCTGAATTCTTCAGCCTCAGTGTTTCCTGTATTTCAGTATCGATTTGGAAATGGTATAGGCCGACTTCGACACCTCATCGAAAAAGGTTTTGCTGGTACTCCAGCCGTTGTAACAGCCGAAACCCATTGGTTTCGGGGTGACGATTATTACTCAGCTGGACCATGGCGAGGTCAGTGGGCTAGTGAATTGGGCGGCACTCTCACAACCCACGCCACTCATATCCACGATTTACTTGTGAATATTCTGGGGCCAGTTGAAAGTGTTTTTGCGCGCGCTGATAATCGCATCAATGGAAATGAGACCGAGGACAGAGCGATACTCTCTTTGGCATTCCAAGACGGCAGCCTGGCGACTTCCTCTGTCACGCTAGGCTCGCATCAAGAAACATCCCGACTGCGATTCTGCTTCACTGACGTAACCGCAGAGAGTTGTCAGGATCCTTATAATCCTGGCCGAGATCCCTGGCTATTTAGTCATTCAAACCCAATTGAACAAACCAGAATTGATACTGTGCTCGCCGACTATCAGTCGACTTCGGAAGGGTTCGTTGGGCAATTCGAAAGAATTCATGCAGCACTTTGCGGTGGCGCAGAACCCCCGGTAGCAATTACCGATGCTCGCGCATCTCTAGAGCTTCTGACTGCCGCTTACTGGTCAATACAGACTGGTGAGGTGGTTGAGCTACCAATTTCAGATATACATCCTTTCTACAGGGGTTGGACGAACAATATGAACAAAGGGTTTTCAAATGGCTAGGCTTGAACTCAAAAATGTAATTAAAAATTTCGGTTCTGTAGAGGTCATAAAAGGAGTCGACCTTGCAATAGGTGACGGCGAATTTGTCGTTATTGTAGGCCCTTCAGGATGTGGAAAATCCACATTGCTGCGCCTGATTGCCGGACTTGAGGAAATGACCAGTGGCGCAATCTTGATGGACGATGAGCGAGTTGATGATGTTCCCGCTGCAAAGCGTGAGCTCGCTATGGTATTTCAATCCTACGCACTTTATCCACATATGACAGTGCGTAAAAACCTCTCTTTCGGCCTGGAAACCATGAAGGTGCCAAAGGACGAAATTGAATCTCTAATAACAGCTGCTGCTGAAACACTACAAATTGGTGCGCTGTTAGATCGTAAACCTGGACAACTTTCCGGAGGTCAATGTCAGCGCGTCGCTATCGGCCGCGCAATAGTGCGCAATCCCAAAATATTTCTATTCGATGAACCGCTTTCAAATCTTGATGCCGAACTTCGTACGCAGATGCGAATAGAAATTAACAAGCTGCATCAACGGCTCAACGCCACTATGATATTTGTCACTCACGATCAAACAGAAGCAATGACCCTCGCCGACCGAATCGTTATTTTGAACGGGGGGAAAGTGGAGCAAGTAGGAACACCTTTAGAGCTTTATAATAACCCGGACAATATGTTTGTTGGCGGATTCATTGGCAGTCCACGCATGAATTTCTTACCAGGAGTCGTATTGCCTGAAACCGGTGACAATACCCGCATTAAGCTTGTTGGAGGCAATGAAATCCACACCAAGCTGTCTTCTGATTCTCTACCGGAGGGTGCTAAAGTTACTATAGGTGTTCGACCTGAAAGCTTCGTGCAAGTGGATGCGAACCGGGCCCTAGTGACAGGTGAAGTACAGATTGCTGAGCATCTGGGCGGAGAAACATTCGTCTACGTAAGCCTTACAAACGGCGACACCATCACTGTGGGAATTAAAGGGCAGGCGAAATTAGTTCCTGGGGACGAAATGCATCTTGCTGTTGCCGGTTCCGAATTTCATATCTTTGGTGAAGATGAAAAAGTAATACGTCACGTTTAGAATTTCAGTCTATCCAAATCATACCGACTGCAACTTCACAAACCTTAGTCAGCCCTAGCATCGATTTCCGTCAGACGCCGGACTAGGTTACGGCCACCCTCTATCAAATCCATTCGGATAGCCTCTCGTAAGGCATAAGCATCGCGCGCTCGCAATGCATTTAGCACATACACGTGCTGGTGCTTATCTTCGTAGCTTGGGCACGCATCGGGGTAAAGCTCTCTGAGTAGCGGACCAATCCGAATCCAGAGACTTTCGAGCACTTCTATCAAAGTAGCCATTCCTGAACAGGTGTAGAGCCCAAAATGAAAATCGAAATTCTTATGTAGAGCTGTCTGCCAATCACCTGCTGCTTCCGCGGCAATCAGTTCCTCATGGATTTCTGCAAGCTGGTCGATCATTGCGTCATCGATGCGCGGAAGTGCCCGCTCGGCGGCCAAGGGTTCCAGCTGCATCCTGATATCTCGAATCTCGAAATATTCTCTCTTTGTGAGTCTTCTGACTCGGATGTAGTATCGCGGCTTGATCTCGATTGCTCGCTCGTGAGCTAACTGAAATAGTGCTTCGCGAACCGGGGTTTCCGAAGTTCCCATCTGCTGCGCCAATTCACGCACTTTTAGACGCTGATGTGGTGCGAATTCAGCACGCATGAGTGCGGTACGCAGTTGCACATACACCACCTCAGATAGTGAAGAGTTACTTTCGCCAGAATCAGCGGCAGGGATATCGGTTGTCAATTCACTCATAAGCTTTACGTTTTTTTGCCAATGCGGAAAATGCACTATCGGTTGCCTCTAGCGCTTTGTCTATTTCTTCAAAGGTATGCGCGGTACTTAGGAACATATTATGGCGGTGATGCATGTAGACTCCCCTACTCAGCGCCTCTTGACAGAAGGCAGCGCCTAAGCGAGCGTCATGGTCTCGAGAAAATTGAAGCAGAGGCATTGCTGGAGGTCCAGATTGCGTAAGCTCAAAGCCATGCCGCAAGGACTGCTCTTGCAAACCGTCACGGAGCCGCTGACCCGAGGCTTGAATCAATTCTGGCCCACCACTCTTTTGCAATTCCCTTATAGTAGCTATCGCGGCGGCCATGGGTGCGCCGGTGTACCAGAAAGAACCTGTTATGAAGATCTGCCCCGCCGCTTCTCGAAAACGGTCATTCCCAACCACCGCTGCTAACGGATGTCCATTCGCAATGGCCTTGGAATAAGCCGCCAAATCAGGGCGCACGCCAAAAGGCTCCCAGGAGCCACCCAGATCCAAGCGGAAGCCAGCACGCACGTCATCGAGCACCAATGCCGCGCCGGTTGAATCGCAATGACCGCGAATGGCAGTAACAAATTCAGATGTTGGCTCTTCTTGTCTTATACCCAGATCGTGCCGAAATGGAGCTACTAGAATTGCTGCCAGATCATCACCTGCTTGTGCGACCGCATGGGCTAGAGACTCGGTGTTGTTGTAATCGAAACTCAGTATATGGGCGCGGTCTTCCGCAGTTACCCCCACCAGCGAGGGGGAGCACCAAGGGACTGCACCATGATAGGCACCACGGGCAAGCAATAGCTTTCGCTTACCAGTCGCTGCTCTCGCTATCGTCACGCAAGCCGTGGTCGCATCGCATCCGTTTTTTTGAAACATTGCCCAATCGGCCATGGGTATCGTGTTGACCAACAACTCTGCCAGTTCGACTACCTGGTCAGTCGGGCCATTTAAACAATCACCACGATTCCACCGCGCAGCAACAGCCTCTTCTACCTCAGGATGTTGGTGGCCAAGAATGATCGGTCCCCAGGAGCACATAAAATCAATATATTCGTGCCCATCGACGTCGGTCACTCGGGCGCCTTTACCGCCAGTGAAGAATTGTGGATAACCCGAAGGCATTGCGGCCACTCTCTGGTGTCCCCACATACCTGCAGGAATCACTTTTAAGGCTCGCTCCTGTAAGGCTTGACCCAAGGGACGGCTCCGAAATTCATTGGAATTGCTTGCTGACATCCGCTCTCTCTATCTATTTCACTAAGTACAATGTATCGTTGGTTTGATATATCAAATAATAGAAGAATTAGCAACAAAACAGCGAATAACCTCAATAATACTTCATAATCACCATTTTAAGTTGACGTAAACGATATTATGATATATCAAACATCTACTAATAAGCGCACAATCTAAAAAGAACGGAACAAATTCATGTCTAATCCCCCTAAAACCAGTCTTGCAGATCTCGAGGAGCGCGCGAAATTTGTTCGCACAGAGACTGTCCGCCTGTCGCGAATTGCCGGTGCTGGACACTACTCCTCAACATTTTCATGTGCCGAGATTCTCGCTGCCCTTTACTACTCTCAAATGCGAATCGATCCGCAAAATCCCAACTGGGAAGACAGAGACCGGTTCATTATGTCCAAAGGACACGCTGCCATAGGTCTGTACCCAGTACTCGCTGATCTTGGTTATTTCGACCCAGCAGAATTAGAAACTTACACTCGATTAGGTTCCAAATTTGGCGACCATCCCGACATGAAGAAGGTGACAGGGTTGGATTTTTCTTCCGGATCGCTAGGTCATGGCCTTTCCGTCGGTGTCGGCATGGCCCTGGCGGGTCGGACAAACAAGCGCGACTACCGCACCTATGTAATGCTCGGCGATGGTGAACTCGCCGAGGGACAAATCTGGGAAGCAGTGATGGCAGGCGGGCACTTCCAGCTTGGCCATCTTGTGATTCTGCTAGACCGCAATTCATTATCCATAGACGGTCACACTGAAGACATTATGCGTATCGAGCCAATCCATCATCGCCTCGCAAGTTTTGGCTGGGATGTGCAGCGAGTAGACGGGCACGACCTCACGGCCGTACTAGATGCCTTCTCCAATTTACCCGATGCCCCAGACGGCAAACCTCAGGCTATTGTTTTCGACACTATCAAAGGACGGGGAGTGAAACGAATGGAAATGTCACTAGACTGGCATGTGGGCAATCTGGTTGGAGAAGATTATGACGAAGTTATGGCAGAGCTTGAAGCCGGCCTTCAACCCTATGAAGCGGAGCCAGAATTATGACAACTGAGATGCAGAACGAAGCGGAGATTTTCCGCGGCACCACAACTGGATTAACTGAATTCAAGGACACGCGCTCAGTCCGCGGCACGCCCAAGGCGGGAATGCCAGCCTTCGTGCTTGGCGAAGAATTGGCTGAAATTGCCAAGACCGATCCTCGAATAGTAGTGGCAACCGCCGACCTCGCCTCGGCCAATCGAACCAATGATTTTCGCGATGTTCATCCAGAACGGTTTTTCAATTTCGGCATCGCAGAAAAAAATATGATCACTGCGGCTGCCGGCATGGCGGCCTGCGGGCTGATACCCTACGTTGCAACTTTTGCCAGCTTTTCCGCAATTTTAGGTGCAGAACAGATTCGAACCGATTGCGCCTACCCCAAACAACCGGTGCGGATTGTTGGCACCCATTCTGGTATGTCGATGGGTTTTTACGGCACATCCCATCATGCATTGGAAGATCTGGGAATTTTGCGAGTGATAGCTGACTTAACCGTGATTTGTGCAACGGATGCCAATCATCTGCGAGCGATTCTACGCGAGTCGATCGATTTTCCTGGCGCAATGTATATTCGTCTGGGCCGCGGTCGTGATCCTGTGGTCTATGAAGAAATACCGGATTTGGAGATCGGCAAGGCCATCCGGCTACGGGAAGGAACTGACCTCACTTTCATCACCACGGGCAGTCAGGTGCGCGCTTCTCTTGATGCTTCTGATGCATTACGCAAAGAAGGCATCAGCGTGCGTGTCGTGGATATGCACACAATCAGCCCACTTGATCACAATGAAATCATCGCAGCCGCGGCAGAAACGAATGCAATCATCACTATCGAGGAACACAATATCACTGGCGGATTAGGCTCGGCCGTATCGGAAGTTTTACTTAACTGTCGTCGGTTGCCATTTCTAAAACACGGTGTCCCTGATAAATACGTTGAGGTGGGCCCACCTGCTGCACTATATGCGAGCTATCGTCTAGATACTCCTGGCATTATAGAAGTAACCAAGGAGTTCCTTGCAGCACATCAATAGTGCCTAAGCTGGGAGATTTGAGAGGCACGCGAGGCTGCTGAAATATTTGCCCGGAGCCTCGCTGCATTCTTTGCTGTTGTTCTTTTCGCATATTGCATCGATTGTTTAGAGCGCGGCCGATCACTCGCTACATCAGCACATAACGATTGCCAATCGTCGCCCTCCTACCTGCTTTCGTAGTCCAGACTAGCTATTCAAAATCCGAATACAAAATCGAATTTCAGCTCCCGGTAGCCACCGCCGCTAGATGATTTAATACTGGCGCTGAACTTCGCTAAGATCGTGCTCTATTGAGATATTACTGAATGGTAGCATAACGTTACTAACTGGTAGATAATATAGCTCGGCATTGAATGCCGCAGAGGAGAAACACTTTGAAGTCACAGCGTATTGGTATAATCATGCATGGTGTGACGGGCCGGATGGGGATGAACCAACACCTGATCCGCTCTGTTCTTGCAATTCGGAATCAGGGTGGGATTCCATTGAAGGATGGCACGATGCTGATACCCGACCCGATACTCATCGGACGAAATCCTGACAAGATCCAAGCACTAGCCGAGCAGCACAATGTAGTCCGCTGGGGCACCGATATTGACAAGGCTTTGGCCAATCCAGATGACACGATATTTTTTGACGCCGCCTCGACTCAACTACGACCCGAATTACTCAGGCGCGCAATAGACGCAGGCAAACACGTGTACTGCGAGAAGCCGATTTCGGAAGGATTAGAGGACGCAGTCAACATTGCACGTTATGCCAAATCCAGTGGAGTCAAGAATGGGATCGTTCA
>JAESUV010000199.1 GCA_016762975.1 Gammaproteobacteria bacterium
TAAGGGCACCGTGCAAGAAATCATTCCGATGGACTATGGTCAGGTAAAACTAACTCGCTCAAAGTTTTACAGGATCTCTGGGGAAAGCACACAGCATCGCGGAGTGATTCCAGATATTTCCTTTCCTGATTACTACGATGCCTACGAAAACATCGGTGAGAGCAGCCTTGATGGCGCCCTTCCTTGGGATACAGTTCGCGCTGTTGAATACAGCCCTTACCACGCTATCCAAGCCCTATTGCCCGAACTACAACAGCGTTATGACGAACGTGCCAAGGCGTCGCCCGATTTCATCTATCTTCGCGATCAAATTGAACGCACTCGCGTGATGAGGCAGAGAGAGCAGCTGTCTCTTAATGAGCAGACAGTCAAAAAAGAACGTGAGGAATCTCGACGTACAGAATTCGATGCGGAGAATATGCGCCGCCTTCTCAAGGGGCTTACTCTCAACGAATGGATAGAAGATCTAAATGCCGAAGAGGAAGAGGATGAAGAGCTAGTTGCGAATAACGACACTGATACTAGCGATGAGCCTGAGGAAGAGGCAGTTGAGGACGAAGGCGATCCACTACTACTGGAAAGCGGCCGTATTCTTGCAGACTTCATCGCGCTTAACTCAAACCGCGTCAGCTCGGTAAGCCCAGAGAACACACGTCTGAATCGCTAAACCCCCTCCCCCTTAACTCCGAAAAAAAAGGCCCTCAGGATGAGGGCCTTCAAGCGGGGTCAAGCTCTAGGACTCAATCAATTTGAAGTTGATTGAGTCATTATTTAAGCAAATGAATGTAACTTCGCTGTTTGGCAAATAGGGCTATGTCGGGGTTAATTGTGGCCGGAGTATGGCGGTGGGCACGGCTGGTTTGGAGCAACTGGATGGGAATGTGAAGACTAGTGGCGGGCAATTCCCTTTGTTCGAGTTATAGGGATCCTGATGGGGAGAGATTGATTCAAATCAGCTTAGGCTGATTTTCACCATTACGAGATGTAGCTATTACTTTTGTTGCTGAAGGTAAAAAGAATCACCCGAACTCTGATGGCTCGCTGGCGCGAGTCTTGATTGCTGCGCAATCGATCGAACTGGAGAGTTCAAATCTTCATCCTTCGCCCTACTAAGGGAGGGTAACTCCTGCTGGTTTGGAGAATCTGTCTGGGAATGTGAAGGCTGGTTGTGAGCAATTGCATATCTCTCCCTTTGTTCGAGTTATAGGGATCCTGATGGGGAGAGAGTGATGATAATCAGCTTAGGCTGATTTTCACCATTGCGAGATGTAGCTATTAGTTTTGCTGCTGTAGGTTGAGAGCATCTCAGAAGCGCTGATGGCTCGCTGTGCGAGTCTTGATTGCTGCGCAATCGATCGAACTGGAGAGTTCAAATCTTCATCCTTCGCCCTATTGGGTGGGTGACTCCTGCTGGTTAGGAGCAACTGTCTAGGAATGTGAAGGCTGGTGGTCAATATTTGGCGGAGGAGGAGAGATTCGAACTCTCGGAGGGCTTTCACCCTCGCTGGTTTTCAAGACCAGTGCATTCGACCACTCTGCCACCCCTCCGCGGTACGGTGGAGAATCTTACTATAATCCCTGCCACAGTCAACAGCGTATTGAGCATAAATAGCGGGCGGCGAAATGCGTTGATTTTAGGCGGGTTACGCGTATCATTATTTGCATATTTTGCGACTTATCGGGCCCTAAGCTATTGAAAACACGGGCGACAGCCTCATATCTAGATAAAGCCTGTAGACCTTAGGTCGCTATAGTGAATAGGCTAAACATTATTCAACCCTAGCTGGAGAAAACAATGAACGAAGTTGAGTTAAATATTGGTCGAAGCCAGGATTCGGCACTATCTATAAACAAGGTAGTTCGCAATACCTACATGCTACTGTCCATGACTCTGTTTTTCAGCGCGATCTGCGCCACCGCAAGCATGGCAATGCAGGTCAGCCAAGGTGCTGGCTTTATGATGTTGCTTGGCGGCTTCGGAATGACTTTCGTGGTGCGCGCCACAGCAAAATCCTCGAAGGGCCTCGTGGCGGTATTCGTCTTTGCGGGCCTTATGGGAGCGGCACTAGGACCAACGRTCAACGTTTACYTGATGACCTACGTTAATGGCTCTGCCATCGTCGCTCAGGCACTTGGCGGCACTGCATTGATCTTTTTGTCTCTGTCAGGCTATGMGCTGACATCTGGTAAGAATTTCAATTTTCTTGGCGGCTTCATCTTCACYGGCATGATGGTAGTCATCGTGGCAATGATCGCTAACATATTCCTGCAGATACCTGCTTTTAGTCTGGCGATTTCATCCGCCGTGATCTTGCTGATGTCTGGYTTCATCTTGTTTGACACTAGTCGCATCGTTAATGGCGGCGAGCGTAATTACATCATGGCCACAGTATCTCTGTACTTGAGCATCTTTAACATCTTTGTTCACCTGCTCCACCTACTGGGTTCGCTCACRGGCAGACAATAAAATCAGGCWATTCTAGCCAATYGAAYTCTAAACCCCAGCTTGTCTGGGGNTTTTTTATTGCCAGCATTAGTCATAGCAGCCCGYCTGGATTAAACTCGAACTGTGAAATTTTCTATCGTYATCTATGCCGCACCCTACYCCTCGGAGTCTGCAGCTACTGCGCTTCGMTTCGCCAAGTCGCTTATTGRRCAGGGCCATGAGCTTTATCGGCTATTTTTTTTCGGCGATGGCGTGCATAACGCCTCCAAGCTCACCGTCGTTGCGCAGGATGAAATAAACCTTCAGCAACAATGGAGCGAGCTGATCGAGGCGCATAACATCGACTCCGTTATCTGCGTCAGCTCGGCACTACGTCGCGGTGTTTTAGATCAAACAGAAGCCGACCGCCATGAACTCGGCACTGCAAGTGCCTATGAGAATTCAGAGGTTGCCGGTCTTGGCCAACTGATCGATGCGACGCTACATTCCGATCGAGTGGTTAATTTCGGCTAGGCTATGACAGAMAACACAAACACAACAAGGCCGGCTAGATCGASTATCACCTTSATTAGTCGCAGCGCACCGTATGGAARCAACAGAGCCAATTTGTGCCTAGACATGGCCYTCGCCTTCGCTGTATTCGAGCAGGAGGTKAATTACGTTTTCCTAGATGACGGCGTCTATCAATTGCTTAAAGGRCAAGAYGCTACGTYTATTCAGAGCAAGACCCTAGGCAATGCACTTGAGACACTYRSCTTGTACGGTATCGAGAGTGTTTTTGCCGATCGGCAATCAYTGMRTGAACGAAACATCGMCGTGGCGGAYTTACTTCCCGGCAYGCAGTTGATCGATAGCGGTGCAGTATCYAAGCTTATCGAKAKCTCCGATACGGTATTCAATCTATGAGTTGTCTGCACACTATAAACAGAAGCCCAGCCTCTCACTTATTAAAGAGCTGTCTTAATGTCATTAATGACGGCGATGCTATCTTGTTCATAGAGGACGGCGTCTATCATTGCTGCTCCCACGTTCATCTGAAAGCCATCATAGACGCGATCAAAATATACGGCCTGCGTGAAGACATGCAAGCTAGGTCAACATTGTCCAAATCCATGGATGGCGTAGAGATTATCGACACCACTCGATTTGTCGAGCTATGCTGCGAGCATGACAAAGTCGTGAGTTGGTATTAGGGTATGACGAGTGCAAACCTGATGGAAATAAATGGCCGCGAGATAGCTTTAGATAAAGAAGGTTATCTAATTGAGCTTGCTGACTGGGACGAGGACGTCGCTACTTTCCTTGCCTCTCAAGAGCAAATAACGCTAGGGCCCGCTCACTGGGAGGTAATTAACCTACTGCGCATTTTCTATAACCGTCATCAGATGTCCCCCGCCAATCGTGCGCTGGTCAGTCTCGTCAGGCGCGATCTTGGCGTGGACAAAGGCAAGAGTATTTATCTGATGAAGTTGTTCCGCGGGTCGCCGGCTAAGACCGCTAGCAAGATTTCGGGATTACCGAAACCTGAAAACTGCTTGTAGCTTTTGATTCTAATTCTAATTCGAATCGCGAAATTAGTTTCGATTAAACCAAGATAATGATTGCTGCAGCTTAACGACCTCTCCAATAATGATTATCGTCGGTGCCTGTATCTCTTTCTCCGCCGCTAGAACGGCAATCTTATCCAGATCTCCTACTACTACTCTTTGATTCGGAGTTGTTCCTTGCTGAACGACTGCGACAGGTGTGGTTGCAGACATTCCGTGTTTAACAAGTTGCTCACAGATATACCGCAAGCCCGCAAGGCCCATGTAGAAAACGAGTGTCTGCTGCTCCTTGACTAAGAGGTTCCACTCTAGCGGCACCCGCCCGTCCTTGGTGTGCCCTGTAAGAAAACGAACAGACTGTGAATAGTCTCGATGGGTAAGTGGAATTCCAGCATAGCTCGCACAGCCTGATGCAGCGGTGATGCCAGGAACCACCTGAAAAGGAATGCCTGCAGCAGCCAACGATTCAAGCTCTTCACCGCCACGTCCGAAGATGAAAGGGTCGCCGCCCTTGAGTCGCAACACCTTCTTACCCTCCTCGGCCAGGCGAACTAACATCTCGTTTATGGTCTCTTGCGGCACGGCATGATCTGCACTGCGCTTTCCTACATAAATTTTCTGCGCATCGGGCCTTAATTTAAGCAATATTTCGGGCGAGACCAATCGGTCGTAGAGCACAACGTCTGCCTTATGCATGAGCCTAAGAGCACGCAGAGTTAAAAGGTCAGGATCGCCGGGGCCGGCACCGACTAGGTAGACTTCGCCATTAACTCGATCACGCTGCGGATTCTTGAGCCAGTCATCTAACGCTAATCTCGCCTCATCATCCTGCCCGTTATAGACAAGTTCGGGTATTTCGCTGTCGAGAACGCTCTCCCAAAAATGCACCCTCTCTGAAATGTCCTCAATCTCATTCTTTACTCGGGACCGATACGAGCCAAGCAATTCAGCCAGCTTATCTACTCGGCTAGGTATCATGGTCTCGTTTAGCTCCTTGAGCTTACGAGTAAGTATTGGCGAACGACCGCCACTAGATATGGCAATGACGACAGGAGAGCGATCGACAATTGCTGGCATGATGAAGGAGCATAGATGGGGCTGATCAACTACGTTTACGGGAATATTGAGTTTGGAAGCGACAACACTAACGCGCTCGTTGGTCGCAAGGTCATCGGTAGCGGCAACGACTAGAACCGCGTTGTTTAGATCAGCTTCTTCGAATTCTCTTATCCTAATTGTGCAACCGTGAGAGGTACATAGACTTCGCAGTTCGCCGCTTAGTGAGGCGGCGACGATATGTAGATCTGCTCCAGCGCGTAGCAGCAGATTGGCCTTACGAAGAGCAACTCCCCCACCACCAACAAGCACACACTTCTTATCCCTGATATTGAGAAATATCGGAAGAAGTTCCATTAGACAAGCAGCTCGATTCCGTTCATGTACGCATGTAGGATTTCGGGGATTTGAATGCTGCCGTCAGCTTGCTGGCCATTCTCCATTAGTGCGACAAGTGTCCTGCCAACGGCCAATCCCGAGCCGTTGACGGTGTGCAGCAGTTCAGGTTTTCCTGTCTCGGGGTTGCGCCAACGTGCCTGCATACGCCGTGCCTGAAAATCGGTAAAGCTGCTGCACGAGGATATCTCGCGATAGCAGTTCTGCGAGGGTAGCCAAACTTCGAGGTCATATGTCTTAGCAGCAGAGAAGCTAGTATCGCCACCACATAACACAACCTTTCGGTAAGGAAGTTCTAACAGTTTTAATATGGCCTCGGCATTCCCTGTAAGCTCTTCCAGGGCGGCTTCCGAATCTTCTGGCCGAACGGCTTGAACCAATTCAACCTTCTCGAACTGGTGCTGCCTAATCATGCCCTTTGTATCTTTGCCATAGCTGCCCGCCTCCGATCGAAAACAAGGAGAGTGGCAAGCAAATTTGATAGGCAGCGACCCGGCATCGACAATCTGATCCCTGAATAAATTAGTAACCGGCACTTCAGCGGTTGGAATCAGGTAATATTCTTGTTCCCCTCTAAGCTTGAAGAGGTCCTCTTCAAATTTTGGTAACTGGCCGGTGCCTAACAAAGAGTCTGCATTGACCAAATACGGCACGTTCACCTCGGTATAGCCATGTTCTCGGGTATGGGTATCCAGCATGAATTGAATTAGCGCACGATGCAGTTGTGCAGTTCTGCCAGTCATTACCACGAAGCGCGAGCCGGTAATCTTGCTCGCTGCCTCAAAGTCTAGGCCCTGCTCTAGGGCTTCGCCTAGTTCTGCATGGTCTTTCACTTCAAAGTCGAAAGTCTTGGGAGTGCCCCACTGGGAGACTTCTTTATTGTCACATTCGTTAACGCCCTCGGGCACCGAATCGGAAGGTACGTTGGGTACTGTTAGCAAATAGTCGTTTAGTTCTTTTTGCAACAAGTTGAGCTGATTCTTCTTCTCTTCTAGATCAGTCTTAATGCTATCCATGGATTGCAGGATTTCGGMAAYGTCTTCTCCGGCCGCTTTCGCTTTRCCGATRGACTTTGAGCGCAGRTTTCGCTCATTCTGCAGGCCTTCTGTTGCWGTCTGTAGGATCTTGCGCTGGCCATCTAATTTCGCCAAGCGATCTACGTCGAGTTCRAATTTCTTCTTCTTGAGAGCCARCGCTATTGTKTGCGCATCACCGCGAATAATCTTGGGATCTAACATGTGTTTATTCCTGAGGGAGCCAGCTCAGAGCATGACTCGCGTTAACTGCATACCCGCAAATGCGGCGAATAAGCAAAGCGCGACGCTACTGACGATATAGAAAAGTGCGGTATTGTAATTGCCTTGTTCGAATAACAAAAGCGCATCTAGGGAGAAAGTTGAAAATGTGGTCATGGCACCTAGAAATCCCACGGCGATTAGCGGCCGCCAGGATTCTGACAATTGTGCTTTCTCAGCGAGCACTACAAAAAATACCCCAATGAGAAAAGAGCCCAAAATATTGACCGCGAAAGTTCCGAGAGGGAAATTACTGCCATTGAATCTTTGCACAGCTGTGTGAAGCCAGAAGCGAGACACGGCACCAAAGGCGCCTCCGAAAGCGATTGCTATGTAAGTATTCACGGTAAAAAATCACTTGTAAGTGTGAAGATTAGTGAAGGAGTTAATGCTAGGCTACTGTGCATAGCCATTCTCTATTACCTCTATATTCTCCGGAGGAACGAATGTAAACTTCGCATCTTCTATCGGCGAGTTACGTATTACATTCTCAAAACGCCAAACTGTTTGCTGCCCATTCTTGCTATTGAGATAGATTGAATCTAATTCATCGCGTATAAAATTAATAGAAATAAGCTGGTAGACATTGTCCGCCGCACGCGGAGTCAGCTTGAATTCTTGATGCTCGCTTTGTGTGGAGGTAATAAGGTCTACCGTATAGTCTCCACCGAGTGATTCAATGTTTCCACTTAGCAATTGTGCGGCCAACTCAGAGCGGCTGCTATCCCAATCCTCGATGACTACCTGCTCTAGGTCGGGTTGATAATTCCACAACGTACTGCCGTCGGTAACGATCAATTCGGGAAAAGGAGCCAGTGTTTCCCAATAGAAACCATCTGGCTTCTTTAGCAGCATCTGTATTTCGCTCTCTTCTAGCACGCCACCATCTGATTCGATTATCAATTGCACGACATCGGCGGCTAGTGTCTCTATATTTCCTAGTAAGGTATCTAGTTGATCAAGAGTAGAGCTATTGCTTGCCGGTTGAGCGAGGGCAGTTCCCGCACTCACGAAGAGAAACGTTAAAAGAAACATCATCGATTTTAAGAGTTTATTCATTGTATAAAACTTGTAGTTAGACTTTAGTTAATCGCGAGGTGGCGGCGGCGCGAGGACTTCTCTCGAGCCGTTGCTTCCCATCTCCGTGACAACACCGGCGCTTTCCATCGATTCTATCATCCTGGCTGCACGGTTGTAGCCGATGCGCAGCTTTCTCTGTACTGCAGATATCGAGGCTCTGCGTGATTCAGTGACAAACCTAACGGCTTCATCGTATAGCGCATCGCTTTCCTCGCCCTCGCCTGCTCCTGAGTTGTTCATCGCGCCCATGTCCAAATCGTCCACGCTATGCGTAATAGATTCGATATACACCGGTTTGCCGCGTTGTTTCCAGTCTGCCACGACTCGATGCACTTCCTCATCACTTACGAATGCACCGTGCACGCGGGTTGGTATACCACCGCCTGGAGGGAGAAATAGCATGTCCCCATTACCCAATAGTTGCTCAGCGCCACCCTCACCTAATATAGTTCTCGAATCGACCTTCGACTGCACCATAAAGGACATTCGTGTAGGTATGTTGGCCTTGATCAATCCGGTTAATACGTCAACCGATGGCCGCTGTGTCGCTAGAATTAAATGTATGCCCGCCGCCCTAGCTTTCTGGGCGATACGRGCGATCAGCTCTTCCACCTTCTTACCAACWACCATCATCATRTCCGCTAGCTCATCGACGATGACTACGATACAAGGCAGTGCTTCTAGTTCCGGYGCGACYTGCTCCTCTTCTAGCAGCATCGGATCAGGCTTCCAAGTTGGRTCCATTATTGGGTTGCCTGATTTCTTGGCATCRKTAACTTTCTTRTTGAAKCCTGCTAGGTTCCTAACGCCAAGAGCCGACATCAATTTRTAGCGTCGCTCCATCTCGGCAACGGACCACCTAAGRCCGTTAGCGGCATCCTTCATATCAGTAATTACAGGMGTRAGCAGATGAGGAATGTCATCGTAGACCGACARYTCCARCATCTTCGGATCGATCATGATCATGCGGACCTGYTCYGGRGTCGACTTGAACAGCAAGCTCAGAATCATTGCGTTRATGCCGACAGATTTTCCCGACCCGGTGGTTCCTGCAACCAGTAAATGTGGCATCTTGGCTAGGTCAACAATTACCGGTTTACCTACAATGTCATGCCCTAGCGCCATACTCAGTGGAGATGAGGCCTTGTCGAATTCGGGGGTAGACAGCACCTGACTTAACTGAATAATTTCTCGAGTTTCGTTCGGTATCTCGATTCCTATGACCGTTTTACCTGGAATAACTTCTACTACTCGCACCGATATTACAGCAAGTGAACGCGCTAGATCYTTCGCTAGGTTGCTTATCCKACTCACCTTTATCCCAGGCGCTGGTTGCACTTCGAAGCGAGTGATCACMGGGCCRGGATTCACTGCCGTTACTTCGATCTCGATACCGAAGTCTTTTAGTTTGAGCTCAAGGAGTTTGGACATCGCCTCGAGCGATTCTTTCGAGAAGCCAGAATCGTTGGTTTCTTGCCAAGCGTCCAATAAGCCAATAGCTGGCAGCTCTTTAATTGATGAGGCAGCGAATAGCGTACCCTGCTTTTCTTTTTCAACCCGTACGCTCTTCGCAGGTCTTTTAATAGCWGGGGTCTTGATCTTCGGWGGCGYCCGCTTCGCTTCTTTTTCGATATGGATATCAAGCACCTTCTTGCGGCTYTCTARGCGCTTCYTAGTGACCTGCTCCTGTTTCCTKTTYTCCATCCATTTCTGATACTTGGCAGYSGTACGCGACATTAYGYTCARTGTTGTCGCGCCCARCTTATCGATAACGGCTAACCAGGAGATCGTAACGGTTATGGTGAGYCCGAACAGAAACACGGCGAGCAACAGCAAGGTGCTCCCAAGAGTCGCGAGTACAGGTATGCTGAGATCGGCAACYAATGATCCAATTACCCCTCCYGCKGAAGGCAACTCCTCTGCAATGTAAAAGTGCAASGTTGCTAAACCACAGGCTGAGATCACTAACAGGAYAAAGCCGCCTGTCTTCAGGCCAAATAACGGCCAGGARAACTCCGATTCGAGTGCCGATTCGCGAAAAGAAGTGTAAACCTTGTAAATCAACAAGACAGGAAACGCGAAGGCAAGATAACCCARTAGGTACCAAAAGATGTCYGCTARCCACGCCCCGTAGACGCCGACCGCATTCACAACGTCCTCACCGGTACCKGTCGTAGTGAAGCCCGGATCTGTTGGGGARTAGCTRATGAGAGCGATYAGTAAGAAAAGAGCKAGCAACGAATAAGCAATCAGMGTGCCYTCGCGYACTAGGCGCTGCATCAAGTTGCTAACTTCCGGRTCTTGCCCGYTATTTTTCATGGTTGCATTTTTCAATTTATTCATGGGCCTACGTATAGTTTATACCATCGTTTCGAGGATAATCGTGGGCATTTCACGTTCCACTACTTTTTTGRGRGCATAGAAAAACCCAAAGTCGTAGCCCTCAACTGTTTAACGGTTCCTTACGCGTAAAATTGAGTAGAATATGCGCCGCAAGGTCTTTAAATTTGGCACTTTGCCATCACATAACAACATAACGCGACTCAWMTAAACGTGCGCTGAATACAGTYTNAAAAAAGCGCCTTCAAGCAGGAAGCAGTTCTATGACAGATACACAGCACCATCGTCTAATAATATTGGGTTCAGGGCCTGCGGGATACACCGCCGCTATCTATGCGGCTCGCGCAAATTTGGACCCCGTCGTGATTACCGGCATGGTGCAAGGCGGRCAATTGACCACSACTACCGATGTTGATAACTGGCCCGGTGACGTTGAAGGCCTGCAAGGCCCGGCTCTCATGGAACGCATGAAAGAACACGCCGAACGCTTCGACTCTACAATAATCTTCGATCACATCCATACCGTCGATCTCAGCAAGAAGCCGTACACGTTGACCGGCGATACCGCCGTATTCACCTGCGATGCACTAATCATCGCAACTGGCGCTTCTGCGCAGTATCTTGGGCTCGAATCAGAGACAGCATTCATGGGCAAAGGCGTTAGTGCCTGCGCCACCTGTGATGGCTTCTTTTACAGGAACAAGCCCGTGGCAGTTATCGGTGGCGGCAATACCGCGGTAGAAGAAGCCCTCTATCTGGCCAACATCTGCTCACATGTCACCTTGGTACATAGGCGAGATTCACTGCGAGCGGAGAAAATATTGCAGAAGAAACTCTTCGATAAGGTCGAAGAAGGCAAAATCACTATCGAATGGAATAACACACTGGATGAGGTGCTAGGCGACAACATGGGAGTGACTGGCATAGCCATGAAGCATGCAAGTAATGGCGAAGTTCGCAAGATTGTTGTCGACGGTGTCTTCATCGCCATCGGCCACATCCCGAATTCGGAAATATTTGCAGGCCAACTCGATATGAAAAATGGCTATGTGACAATTAATGCGGGCATCACAGGAAATGCTACACAGACTAGCGTGCCTGGCGTGTTTGCAGCTGGCGATATTGCAGATCAGGTATATCGGCAGGCTGTTACCAGTGCAGGGTTCGGTTGCATGGCCGCACTGGATGCTGAAAAGTACCTAGATGCTTAGTAGCGCTGGGTCTTACTAAAGATGCCATTACCCTGGCTGGACTCCCCTCAATCACGCTTTCCAGACATAAGCCTCGCGTTGGCAGACCCGAATGGGCTGCTGGCGGCGGGTGGCGATCTTAGCTCCAAGCGACTGCTAGAGGCGTACAAGAGCGGAATCTTTCCCTGGTTTGAGGAGGGGCAGCCAATTCTCTGGTGGTCTCCCGACCCACGCATGGTGCTGTTCCCAGAGGATCTACGCGTCAGCAAGAGCCTTCAAAAGACTCTCAATAAATCACACTATACGGTGACCTTTGACAAGGCATTCGCCGAGGTTATTGCCTGCTGCGCGCAGCCTCGTGGCAGCTCTCCCGGCACCTGGATAACCGATGAAATGCAAACAGCCTATACCCAATTGTTCGAAGCCGGGCACGCACACTCAGTTGAAGTATGGCGCGATGGGGACCTTATTGGTGGACTGTACGGCGTCGCTCTAGGCCAGCTATTCTTTGGCGAGTCGATGTTCAGTTTTCAGAGCAATGCATCAAAAATAGCTCTGGTGAATCTTGTAAAACAGCTGCGGCAATGGAACTATAAGTTGATCGACTGTCAGGTAAGCAGTGAGCACCTTGAGTCCCTCGGTGCGGTTGAGCTTAGCCGCGAGGAATTTCGACAGCAATTGCATGAGCTTCTGCCGCGTCCCGGCAAGGACGCCCCTTGGAGCCTGGACGTTGTTTAGCTGCCTTAAAAGCAGGTTTATAATAGGCCAAATAATCAATTGAATTCTAAATCGGAAATAAACGAAACGATCAAACTGTTTCGTACCGCAGTCCATCCTTGCAGTTACAAGGAAGATGAGAGCGCGGCGACTGTATTCGTCGATCCCGAGCTGACCATCACCCAGCATTTGAACAGTCGGCTTAGTGCGCTGGGCTATCGTCGCAGCGGTGTACACCTATATAGACCTGACTGTGAGTCTTGCCGCGCATGTATCTCTTGCCGGCTTCCGGTGGCGCAGTTCAAGCGCAGCAGACGCTTCCAGCGCATCTGGAATCGAAACAGTGACCTACGTGTCGAGGTATGCTCCGAACTGAATGGCGAGGACGCGTATTTCCTGTACCAAGAGTATATCGAGAAGCGTCACAGTGACGGCGATATGTACCCTGCGACACCGGAGCAGTTTAATGCATTCATTCGCAGCAACGCAGAAGGCAGCCAGTACTACTGCTTCTATTTAGAAGAGAAATTAATCGCCGTTGCTGTCAGCGATGTGCTCGATAGCGGACTGTCTGCTGTCTATACTTTCTTCGATCCTACACTTGCAAAACGATCCCTAGGGAATTTTGCGATTCTATGGCAGATCGAACAGGCTCGTGCCCGCCGGCTTGACTATCTGTATCTCGGCTATTGGATTAAAAATTGCGCAAAGATGGACTACAAGAGCACGTTTAGGCCGCTGGAGATGCTGATTGAGGGAAAATGGCTGCTCGTAAAATAGCGGCCCGTGGAGGGACAGCGGTAATTCGGCAGCAGTAAGCGGCAGCTTGCAGACCTAGCTTTGCTTATCTGGCGAAAATCCGGCACAATGCCGCCGCTAATAAATACATTGAGACTGCAAATGGCGAAAGAAGATCAAATTGAAATGGAAGGTGAGGTGGTTGATACCCTTCCTAATACTATGTTTCGAGTAAAACTGGAAAACGGCCACATTGTGACCGCTCACATCTCCGGAAAAATGCGCAAGAACTACATTCGAATTCTAACCGGTGACCAGGTGCGCGTCGAACTTACTCCCTATGACCTAAGCAAAGGTCGCATCACTTATCGCGCACGCTAATTCTTCGCAGGGGTAAGCTCCTTTTTCTCCTGTGGTTTTCTCTCGCTAATGGTTAGCACCAGCTCGTCGGCCTTGCAGCTAACTTGCACCTCGCCACCGTTGGCAGAGAGCTTCCCGAATAAGATGTCCTCAGCAAGCTCTTTCTTCAGCTTTTCCTGAATCAATCTAGCCATGGGTCTTGCGCCCATGGATTCGCTGTAACCGTGTTTTACAAACCAATCGACAGCGCTTTCGTCGACGTTCAGTAAGACCTTCTTCTGATCCAATTGAACTTGTAGATCAACAAGAAACTTATCAACTACCGTTCGAATAGTTTCCACTGTTAACGCACCGAACTGAATAATTGAATCCAGTCTATTACGAAATTCCGGCGAGAATGCCTTCTTGATTATTTCCATGCCGTCGGTGGTATGGTCTTGCTCAGTAAAACCTATCGAAGAACGAGACATCTCTTGGGCGCCGGCGTTGGTTGTCATAATTAAAATCACATTTCTAAAGTCTGCTTGTCGCCCGTTGTTATCTGTTAGGGTGCCGTGATCCATCACCTGTAACAATAGATTAAACACATCCGGGTGCGCCTTCTCGATCTCATCGAGTAAAAGCACACAGTGCGGGTTTTTGTTGACAGCCTCTGTTAGCAATCCGCCCTGATCGAAACCGACATAGCCAGGCGGCGCACCTATCAAGCGAGAAACAGTGTGCCGCTCCATGTATTCCGACATATCGAATCTAAGTAACTCGATGCCCATAATTTTTGCTAACTGCTTACTGACTTCAGTTTTACCAACACCAGTCGGGCCTGAGAAGAGAAATGAGCCGATAGGYTTCTCGCTGTCATTCAGCCCTGCACGCGATAGCTTTATTGCCGTGGTCAAAGAATCGATCGCCTTATCTTGACCRAACACGACCATCTTTAAATTTGGCTCGAGAYTCTTTAGYGCWTCGACGTCGGAGTTTGAAACGTGCTTCGGYGGRATCCTCGCTATAGCGGCTACCACTTTCTCCATRTCGGAGACTTGGATTAGTTTCTTTCTTTTGCTAGGCGGCTGTAGTCGCTGAAATGCCCCCGCTTCGTCAATAACATCGATAGCTTTGTCCGGCATAAAGCGATCGTTGATATAACGACCTGCAAGTTCAGAAGCCGCTTTCAACGCTTTGTCGCTATAACGCAGATCGTGATGTTCTTCGAAGCGCGACTTCAAACCTTTGAGTATTTTATAGGTGGTATCCACGTCAGGCTCATCCACATCGATTTTCTGAAAGCGYCGAGACAATGCGCGGTCCTTCTCGAAAATGCCGCGGTATTCTTGATAAGTCGTRGACCCTAGGCAGCGAAGATTATTCGAAGTCAGAACGGGTTTGAGCAGATTGGACGCATCCATGACGCCGCCCGAAGCAGCACCCGCGCCGATAATAGTATGTATCTCATCGATGAAAAGAATCGCATTTTTGTTCTTCTTTAACTCGCCAAGCAATGCCTTGAAACGCTTCTCGAAGTCACCCCGATACTTCGTGCCGGCTAACAGTGCCCCTAAGTCTAAAGAATAGATAACGCTATCGGATAAAACATCGGGCACATTGCCTTCCACTATAAGCTTGGCAAGACCCTCAGCAACCGCTGTCTTTCCAACGCCGGATTCACCGACTAATAACGGATTGTTCTTCCTGCGACGAGACAACACCTGAATCACACGAGTGACCTCCTCTTCGCGGCCGATAAGCGGGTCGATCCTGCCCTGCTCTGCTTCCTTATTGAGATTTGTAGTAAAACTATCTAATGCGTTATTCGAGCTATCGGTAGCAGCTTCTTCTTCCCGCTGCTCCGGTGCTGACTCACCATCCCCAGGCTGACCAGGAACCTTGGATATACCGTGTGTTATGTAATTAACAATATCGATGCGCGCCACGTCTTGTTGACGTAGAAAATAGACAGCCTGACTCTCCTGTTCACTAAATATGGCAACCAGCACATTCGCACCAGTAACCTCCCTTTTCCCGGAAGACTGCACATGAAAGACAGCGCGCTGAAGAACGCGCTGAAAACCTAATGTTGGCTGGGTCTCTCGATTCTCTTCCAATTCTGGAATCAGTGGTGTGTTGGCATCGACAAAATCTACTAGCTCGCCGCGCAAGCGGTTAAGGTCGCAGCCGCAAGCGATTAGGACGCTAGATGCGACCTCATTGTCCAATAGTGCGAGCAGCAAATGCTCCACGGTCATAAACTCGTGACGCTTTTTGCGAGTGCTTCTGAATGCTTCGCTGAGGGTTGTTTCTAAATCTTTACTTAACATATGTGCCCTTTGGCTTGTTCACTTGAGCAGGTTTTAAGGAGAGGCTCTGGATCAACAATTCTGGATCAATAAAGAGGGTTGTCGCTCGTCGGTAAATACACGGCCTTTCAATTAATTTGCCTACTTATCCATCTATCGATCAACCTCAACGGAGCACAATAAAGGCTGTTCACATTCGCGCGCATATTCATTAACTTGCGCGGCCTTAGATTCAGCGACGTCCTTCCCGAATACGCCGCATACACCCTTGCCTTCAGTGTGTACCTTCAACATGACCTGCGTGGCATTCTCCACGTTCATAGAAAAGAGTGAGCATAGCACCTCGACAACGAAGTCCATTGGCGTGTAGTCGTCATTTAATAAGACTACTTTATACAACGGAGGCTTTTGCAGCTTCGGCTTTTCAGTAGTTGCCGCGTAACCGGAATCGTGATCGATGCGCTCGTCACCGTCGTCAGCTGAATTTTCCGCTCYCGGAAAATGCGMCAATATTTGTGGTGAATTAATTTCTAGGTSGTTCTTGCTCATAAYATTTCTATTCATTTAATCTAAGGAGTGCATGACTCCGCTCTAGAGTTTGRCTCGGGTCTGGCTAGGCCCYTTTCCAGWGAGAGTTTGACTAACRCAYAGGCCCTGAGAAGMATCCAGTATACATTTAAATTGGGCTTTCTCCTGCATTTTCAAGCCCYCTACAGCGGGCTCAATCGAAGAGAATTCGAGRCMCCTGCKTTGACATTGGCGAATCATTGCTGTATAGAATTTAGTGTGGCTGCAAGCCTCGAAGTGATAAATAAAAAATAATAAGAAGTACGGAGTTCTCTCATGAGTACCGGGCAAGTTAAATGGTTTAATAACGCAAAAGGGTTTGGTTTTATTCTACCCGATGAAGGAGGCGATGATTTATTCGCGCATTACTCCGCCATCGGAATGGAAGGCTATAAAACCTTGAAAGCCGGACAGTTAGTCTCGTTCGACACTATCGAAGGCCCCAAAGGATTGCATGCGGCAAATATCCACGCCGTCGCTGATGCGGCAGACGCAAACAGCGAGCAACCACCACCCGAGCAGGATTCGAATTCCGATGCAGTCACTKMRRWWAMMMASGMCARTRCKKCKSYRKMMKWTGARRYWYYRAYMTKRWGCYYTSSKYSTYWKTTWYGSRSMYKSSYMRRTMMRWGKWWTRMTGCATTTKCTACATAAGGCTGGCATGAGCACCRCGGCGGTAGCACGCTCGTTACTGTACCTCCAGGAYYATTGAYTGCTGGAAAGGYRTRGCTGCGCTCGACTTTAGCCTTCCCCAGTATTACCGATACAAGCTGCATGACTCAAATTTTGCTGTTTAACAAACCCTTTGCCGTCTTGTCTCAGTTCACCTCTGACCCACCGCATCGCGTACTCGCCGAATACATYAATCACCAAGGTTTCTAYCCGGCYGGYAGGCTCGATAARGATTCRGAAGGCCTGCTTATTCTGACTAATGATGGCAAGTTGCAGCAAAAGATCAGCAATCCCAGATACGGCAAAGCGAAGACCTACCTAGTGCAAGTTGAAGGCCAGCTTAGCGAGCAAGCATTGCAGGCCCTGCGCCGCGGAGTTGATCTGAAGGACGGGCCCACGAGACCAGCAAAAGCACAACACATCGATACGCCACAAATTTGGGACAGAGATCCGCCGATTAGGCAGCGCAAGCATATTCCCACCAGTTGGTTGGAGCTGTCGATCAGCGAGGGCCGTAATCGACAGGTACGACGAATGACAGCAGCGACTGGTTTTCCCACGCTGCGGCTTATTCGTACCAAGATTGATAAGTGGGATCTGGGTGAATTACAGCCTGGAGAGTCTAAGTTGCTAGAAATATAGTCAGAAACCCTAGGTTTTCTGCCAGCGATCCAGCGCTGCCTTATCAGTATCCCGGGACTCGACCCAGCTGCTCTCATTTTCGGATTTCTGCTTCTTCCAGAATGGCGCCTTGCTCTTCAAATAATCCATAATGAATTCGGCAGACTCGAAGGCCGCTTGGCGATGTGGGCTCGCCGTTGCCACGAAGACTATCTGCTCATGGCTGTAGAGCTCACCCACTCTGTGAATAATTCTGCTAGCCAGCAACGGCCATCTATCCTCCGCCTGTTGCTGAATATCCTGCAAACATTTTTCGGTCATGCCCGGATAATGCTCTAGAGTCAGTGATTGCACAGCGCCAGCAGTGCTATCAGCACCATACATTTCTCGAACTAAGCCAGTAAAGGTGATTATCGCACCAGCATCACCCGCGCGAGCGCGAATGGCGGCATATTCATCGCCTAGTGAGAAATCTTGCTTCTGAATGCTAATCATTAGATGCCTAGCCTCCAGTCATGGGAGGAAAGAATGCCACTTCGTCGTTCTGAGCTAGAAGGTGATTGCGATCAACGACAGTTTGATTCACTGCCACGAGGACTTTACTGCCCCCTTTTAAGACCGCTTCGAAATTTGGATTCGCCTTTACGAGGTAGTCGATCAGCGCCTGAACCGATTTCACATCCCGAGGCAACTCGAGCTCTTCTTCGTTTCTGTCGAGGGCTTCTCTGATACTGGCAAAATATTGAATGCTTAGCATAGCTTCCTAGACTGACTCTGTTCGCTGATAATGACCGCTCTTGCCACCGAGCTTCTCATCAAGGCAGATAGCCTCAATGACCATGCCTTTGTCTACAGCCTTGCACATGTCATAGATGGTCAGCGCAGCGACCGAAACAGCCGTTAATGCCTCCATCTCCACACCTGTCTGGCCATTCACCTTGCAGGTAGCGCTAATCAACACGCTGCTGCGCTGCATATCCAGTTCCAGCTCGACATTGATCGACGTCAGCATTAGTGGATGACAGAGCGGGATCAATTGTGAGCAATTCTTGGCAGCCTGAATCCCGGCTATGCGCGCTATCGCAATAACGTCGCCCTTCTTGTGACCGCCCGCGGCGATCAGCTCCAAGGTCTCGCTATTCATGAGCACTCTACCACTGGCGGTGGCCACGCGCTGCGTGGACTGTTTATCTCCGACATCCACCATCTTGGCGTTGCCTTTACTGTCGAGGTGGGTCAGTTTGCTCATAGTCTGTTAACCATTTTTCTAATCGGGCATTATCCACGTTTCTAAGAGCGAGCTAAAGGGCAAAGCCGCCACTGTTTATTAAAAATTCTAGCTAGGCCATTGATCGAGATGGCTCTTAACAGCTAGCATTGGCCCGCAATCTTAAACCCGCCCCAAATTGTTACTGAGAACAGCCTCGATATGCATCAGCTCCCCCATATTACCGTCGCCACTGTTGTAGAACGCGCGGGTAAATTCTTGATGGTAAAAGAGAATTCGGGAGGCCGACTCGTTTATAATCAACCGGCTGGCCATGTCGAAATAGGGGAATCCCTGCTTGATGCAGCGATTAGAGAAACCCTTGAAGAAACGGCGTGGCACGTTAATCTAGAACAATTGCTGGGAATCTACCACTATACCTCCCCCGATAACGGCATCACCTATATACGTCACTGCTTTATAGCCAAGGCGATCGAGCCGAGAACAGAGCGCGACCTTGATGAGGACATTGCTGAAGCGGTATGGCTTTCTCTCGAAGAGTTGGAGCAGCGAGAGGCCCAGATGCGCAGCCCATTAGTGCTGGAGGTAATTCGCGACTACCTAAAGGGAGTAAATTACCCGCTCAGCCTTATAGTGGTGCCAGACAAAGAGAACAATTAATTACAACTAATAACAATTAAGAGCAATTACGAGCAATTAAGAGCTGCAGCTAAAGAAAACATGACAAACAGTACTGAACAGAACGAGCACAGTGGCAGCAAAGTAATTGTTGGCATGTCCGGTGGCGTCGATTCGTCTGTCGCCGCTTATCTCCTTATAGAGCAGGGCTATCAGGTGGAAGGCCTGTTCATGAAGAATTGGGATGAAGACGATGGCACTGAATACTGCACAGCGAAGGAAGACCTAGCCGACGCACAATCAGTTTGCGACAGATTAGGCATAGAGCTGCATAGCGCAAACTTCGCATCCGAATATTGGGATAATGTGTTCCAGCACTTTCTGAAGGAGTATTCAGCCGGCCGGACTCCCAATCCAGACGTACTGTGTAATCGCGAGATAAAATTCAAAGCATTTCTCGAATATGCGAGCGAGCTCGGCGCTGACTTTATCGCGACTGGGCACTATGTCAGAAAGCAATCAGTAGGTGCAGAGACTTATCTGTTGAAAGGCTTGGACAACAACAAGGACCAGAGTTATTTCCTCTGCGAGGTGGATGGTAGCTGTCTCGCAAAAAGCCTTTTCCCTGTTGGAGAGCTAAATAAACCTGAGGTGCGCGCTATTGCGTCTCGCTTAGAGTTGAGCACACATGACAAAAAAGACAGCACTGGCATCTGTTTCATAGGCGAACGTAAGTTCAAAGATTTTCTCGAGCAGTACCTCCCCGCGCAGCCGGGAATTATCGAGTCTGTAGATGGTTACGCCGTCGGCAAGCATTCAGGCTTGATGTTCTATACCTACGGTCAACGTCAGGGCCTTGGGATCGGCGGATTAACTGACCATGACGAGGCGCCTTGGTACGTCGTAGATAAAGACCTGAAGAGGAACGTTCTGCTGGTCGCTCAGGGTTCCGAGCATGAAATGCTGTTCTCTAGACGTCTACTTGCAAGCAAGCCGGCGTGGGTAAACGCACCGCCTCAAGAGTTGCCGCTAAATTGTACTGCCAAAATTCGCTACCGCCAGCCCGACCAGGAGTGCCTTTTAAGCACCCTCGAAGATGGACAACTGCAGGTAGACTTCACTAAAGAACAGCGTGCGGTGACACCGGGCCAGTATATTGTGTTTTATCAGGGCGAACGTTGCCTAGGAGGAGCAATCATTGAACAATTCTGTCGCTGAACTAACACGCTGGGAATGGCAAGTAGTAGCACTAGCTTCGGTAGCACAATCGGCGGCCTTAGTTGCCAAGCTCGCCTTGCACGGAAATGCCTCACAGACTGAAATACTCGCTAGTGTGAATCCCCTGCTAGTACTCAACCCAAGCTCCGAGGCCGATGTTTATCCCAGTCTTGGGCATCTAAATTTGGGTTTTCGCACTCTGGATGACATGTTCAACCAAGTGCGCTCGTCAGAAAATGTCAGCCTCGTCCGCTACACATTAGGGATGTTGCTGCTAAGGAATAAACTAGACGCAAACCCGAACATGCAGGCCAAAATTCGAAATCGATTGCAGTCGATTCAACCACTGCTATTAACTCCCGAGAATGCGACGCCCTGGCGCTTGGAAGACGCAGAAAAAACCGACGGACAAATGCGACAAGAGCAAACATTCGAGCAGATTGCCACACTGTATCAGGATACAATTAGCACACTGGCGCAGCGCATTCAGGTGCAGGGGAAGGCGGATTACCTGCAGAATGAATATGTATCAAACCGCGTTCGCTCACTTCTTTTGGCGGGCATTAGATCGGCGGTACTGTGGCACCAACTCGGAGGGCGTCGCTGGCGACTCATCTTCTATAGGAAGCGAGTGCAGGAAACCGCAAGCAGACTCAGGCGGCGCTTACTCTCATCAATCTAGCGCTCACCGATGGCACTGCGTTAGAAACGCGAAACAGGCAACGGCAAGACAAGCTTTACAAAATTCAAGGAATGCACGATGGCAACAGATTCAGACAACTCACTATTAGCGATTTCGCCCCTAGACGGCCGCTATAAAAAAAAGTGCGAAGATCTAGCTCCCTACTTTAGTGAATTTGCATTAATGCGCTACCGCGTCCTCGTTGAGGTAAAGTGGCTACAGAAGCTATCGGAACACGAGCAGATCGACGACCTACAAATCATCAGCGATCGAGGCTTGGAGTATCTAAACGACCTTATCGAGAATTTCTCATTAGCGGATGCACAACGCATTAAGGACATCGAAGCCACAACAAATCACGACGTAAAGGCTGTCGAGTATTTCATCAAAGAAAAATTTGCAGACAACACGGAGCTAAAGGATCAGCTCGAATTCGTGCATTTCGCCTGTACATCCGAAGACATCAATAACCTAGCCTATGCACTAATGCTGCGTGACGGCCGCGACAAGGTCATGCTTAATCAAATGCGTGAGATTGAAGCGCAACTAGCCCAGCTTGCCCATGACTTTGCCGACCAGCCAATGCTTTGTCGCACTCATGGACAGTCTGCCACTCCATCCACTGTGGGCAAAGAGTTTGCAAATGTCGTTCACCGACTAAGGCGACAGATCAAGCAGATTGAATCTAACGAGATTCTAGGCAAGATTAACGGTGCTGTTGGCAATTACAATGCACACCTTGCAGCCTATCCAGATGTAGATTGGCAGGCCAATGCGAAAGAGTTTGTAGARGGGCTTGGGCTAAGCTGGAATCCYTAYACAACTCAGATCGAGCCCCACGATTACGTGGCYGAATTATTCGCRGCCGTGTGCCGTTTCAATACCGTGCTGATAGATTTCGAYAGAGACATCTGGGCYTATATCTCGCTTGGCTATTTTAAGCAACGAACAGTRGCCGGGGAAGTCGGATCGTCAACCATGCCCCACAAGGTAAACCCAATCGACTTCGARAAYTCCGAAGGYAATTTAGGGATAGCCAATGCGATCATGGGCCATCTCTCCGAGAAATTACCAATCTCGCGTTGGCAGCGAGATCTAACCGATTCAACGGTTCTTAGAAATATTGGTACTGGATTAGCCCATAGCCTTATTGCGTATCGCGCCACAATGAAAGGCATTGGGAAGCTCGAACTCAACGCCGAGGCGATAGATCGAGACATTGACTCCTGCTGGGAAATATTGGCAGAGCCTATACAAACTGTTATGCGAAGATACCGTATCGAGAAACCCTATGAAAAACTCAAGGAATTGACTCGCGGCAAACAAATAGACCAACAGTCTGTTCAAGACTTCGTACAGAACCTCACCATTCCTGAAAAGGCGAAACAAGAATTACTGCAGCTTACGCCCCGAAAGTATCTGGGAAATGCAGCAGAGCAGGCGCGTGCTATTTGAGTAAGCGACAACTGAGCCCAGACTTCGATAGCAAAGAATTTTTAGCGCAGTACTGGCAAAAGAAACCAGTGCTGTTGCCGAAGCTGATACCAAACTTTCATGACTCGCTGGCTCCCGAGGAGCTCGCTGGACTCGCGTGCGAAGAACTCGTTGAAAGCCGCCTAATCACCGAATTTGAAGCAGGGAAATGGCAAGTTCGTCATGGCCCATTCGAAGATTCTGATTTCACCCAGCTTCCCGAGTCAAACTGGACTTTACTAGTCCAGGCTGTAGACCAATGGGTTGAAGACGTCGCCGACATAAAGACGCTATTTAATTTCCTTCCTAGCTGGCGAATTGACGACATCATGATTTCCTTCGCCGCTCAAGGTGGTAGCGTCGGTCCACATTACGATTATTATGATGTCTTTCTGCTACAGGGCCAGGGTGAACGTTCTTGGAAGGTAGGTGAGCGCTGCGATTCTGACGTCGCGCTTATTCCTGGCGAGGAATTGAGCTTACTGCAGGATTTTAAGGCCACTATGGAGTTCAATTTAACCGCCGGTGATGCGCTGTACATTCCTCCGCGATTCGCTCACTGGGGCACAGCAACTAGCGATAGCCTCTGCTACTCAATTGGTTTTCGCGCACCTTCTATGGCTGAAATGATCGAAGGCTTCAGCGATTTCATCATAAAAGATCAAGACCCTGCACAGCGCTATGAAGACAGTGATAAGCAGACGGAACTACGCGGCGCCGAGATCAAACCTGAGTTGTTAGAGGACAGTTACCGCCAGCTTACTGAACGACTTGCTGAGAAACATCAATTTACCAGCTGGTTTGGCTGCCACGTAAGCCAGCCGAAATACCCCGAACTCATTCAGCCCTTAGATAAAGCGCTTTCCTCTCATGATTTTGCCGCTCTATTAGCCGATGGGATACAACTGACAAAGAATCCCAGCTCGCGATTCGCCTTTATGGAGTCTGCAGCTGAAGGCTGTGTATTGCTATTCGTAGATGGTGCTATGGTGAGCTTTTCAATGAAACAGCTTTCGAATATTGTCGCATTCTGTGAGGCAGTGGACATCGTACCTGGCACATCTAGCGACTTACTCACAGACCCCGAGATAGTAGAATTACTGCGCCAGTTGCTAAATCAAGGTAGTCTTCTCGCTTCGGTCTAACCTCTAACCTTGCGGAACACCGCATTGCCGCAAGTGCGCCCTATGCCTTTCACTAACACCCGATCTCTGCCCTACTGCACTGACAGCGAACTCTTCATGCGCGCGCTCAACGAACTTGGCATGCCTGCCTTTCTAGACAGCGCGAATCATGGGGGTAGCAACGGCAGCTTAGACATCTTAGCGGCTGCGCCCGCCGCCTATTTGCGAGTCGAGAACGGCGTCCTTTCTTGCTCCGACAATGCGACAGAGTTCATTGGAAGTTCCACCAACAGCACAGAATTCCTGAGTTATATCAGAGCATTAAAAGAAAATATTCTCCCGTCACTAGAAGAAGGGTCTAGCGATAAGCAGGAGCAAGAGCTTGAACATGCCGGCGCTGTCATCGGCTATCTCGGCTACCCTACCCTAACCGGCAAAGCCGACTTCGTGATCAACGATGCTTTCGTCGGCATTTATCTCTGGACTATTGTCCTCGATCACCAGAGAAGGAGTTGTGAGCTTAGGGTGCACCCAAGCTGCTCCAATGCCAACATCGAGCAAACGTTAATCTCTATCGAGCAGTCGCTGGATAGAACCGCCGCGACTGAGCCCGCCGCATTCTGCCTCGAATCCCCGTTTGCGAACGGCACTAGCTTTGCGGAGTACCAGAATGCCTTCACTGAGATAAAGTCTCGAATCGATAGCGGAGATTGCTATCAAGTTAACTTGACCCAGAGTTTCACTGCGAAGGACTGCGGAGACCCTCTTGCGGCCTATCTACAACTGCGCCGCGCTACTACCGCCCCATTCTCGGCTTATATTCACTGGAACAGTGGCGCGCTACTGAGCTTATCCCCGGAACGCTTTGTCAGCCTACACAAAGGCGCGGTCTTGACGCAGCCGGTRAAGGGSACGCGCCCWAGAGGCGARTCAGTRGATGAGGATAGACGMCTSGCMGAGGAATTAGCCGCTAGCGAGAAAGACAGRGCCGAGAACYTAATGATCGTCGATCTATTGAGAAATGACCTAGGCCGCGTTTGTGAAACTGGTAGTATTCATGTAAATCAGCTATTTACTGTAGAAAGCTTTAGTAATGTACATCATTTGGTAAGCGGAGTTACCGGCAGACTACAGGCAGGCAAGGATGCGCTAGATCTTCTCTCGAGCTGCTATCCTGGAGGCTCCATTACCGGCGCCCCGAAGCTCGCTGCCATGGAGATCATCCAAAGTGTGGAGCAGGATGCCAGACGCGTGTATTGCGGAACGGTGTTCTATCTGGGCCCCGATGGTAGCTTCGATAGCAACATCACCATCCGCAGCCTATTGTGGGAGTCAGGCGTGCTGAGCTGCTGGGCAGGCGGAGGCATCGTGGCTGACTCCGATTGCGAGCAGGAATACCAAGAATGCTTCGACAAAATAAACAATATTTTCARTGCAYTACAGAGCCCACCTTAAGCCTTAAGCGNNATARGCYAGRYTCAAASCCCCTACACGCTTAAATCGCGYTCGCTGGCAGMACAGAACTCTAKCTTAAGATCYTCATAGCTCTYAACCGCAGGATATTGCGGGAATTCCTCGATAACCTTGGCTGGTGCTCGGAACAAGATYCCAGMATCCGCYTCTTCAAGCATGGTCGTATCGTTATAAGARTCGCCGCAAGCRATAACTCGAAAATTCAGYCCATGCAGCGCCTTCACGGATTGGCGCTTMGGGTCTTTTTGKCGGAGCTTGTAGTCGATGATCYTGCCGTTKTCATCCGCGACCAASCTRTGGCAGARCAGCGTTGGGAAGTCGAGTTGGCGCATTARTGGCTGTGAAAAYTCATAAAAAGTRTCTGATAAAATAATAAGYTGGAATCGTTCYTTCAACCAATSTATGAATTCTTTGGCCCCAGGCATTGGCGCCATTGTTGCGATGACCTCCTGAATGTCCGGAAGACCTAAGCCATGCTGCTTCAGCAGAGCCAGACGCTGCTTCATTAACACATCATAGTCTGGGATATCGCGCGTAGTTGCTGCCAACTCATCGATACCCGTCTTCTCTGCAAACCCAATCCATATCTCGGGTACCAGTACTCCTTCCAAATCTAGGCAGGCGATTTCCATGACGCGTACTTCTCCTTCTCTTAGGTTCTTCTTGTGTGTGCTTTCTTATCTCTACGCAAGCGGCGTATCCGGCACTATTGCCTCACTCCGACTGCGCCAAGTGCTTAGCCACTTGAAACAGCATGAATTTAGCAGATATCGCCAAGCCGGAACAGCGATGCCGCCAACTCTGTAGCTGTCTAATTACTAGATATTGATTTAGTCGTGCAGAAAACATCAATATTTAGTAGAAAAATTCATTTGGACTGTCTAAGTGCTTAGTTTCATTAGAGTTTTTCACGTGGAACATCGCTATCGGCAGAATTGTCGAATAATTTAATTAAATATCAGCGAGCAGCGCTTGTGTCGGCACTTTACCGAGGACCGCAAATAGCCGAGAATGTGCCAAGCAGCCCGCCCCCACGACAGCCCTTAGCTATGAAGACCCTAATGATTACAGCAAAAGAGATAGAAGAGATCAGTGCCCGCCTCAGCAACAGCGAGCCGATGGACATAATCCGTGAAGTCAGCGAGTTGTGGCCCAACCTAGCTATCTCATTCAGCGGGGCTGAAGACGTAGCCTTAATAGAGATGGCGAGCAAGCTGACACACACGCCGGCAATCTTTACCCTAGATACCGGCCGACTGCACCCGCAGACTTACGAATTCCTTGAAAGCGTTAGTAAGCACTACAAACTGCCTATCGAGACACTTCACCCCGATCCGCAGCGGTTAAGCCAGCTCATTCAAAAGAAGGGGCTGTTTAGTTTCTTTGAAGACGGCCACAGCGAGTGCTGCAGCATCCGCAAGGTCGAGCCCCTGAGAAACAAGCTAGAAACCGTAGACGCCTGGATTACCGGCCAGAGACGCGATCAGAGCCCCACCAGAGCCAAAGTACCCATTATTCAGCTCGATACTAGCTTCTCTAGCCCGGAGCACCCTGTTGTTAAGATAAACCCCCTGGCTAACTGGACCTCAGAGGACGTATGGAATTACATCCGCATGTTCGACGTGCCCTACAATAAGCTGCACGATGCAGGCTTTGTCAGCATAGGCTGTGAACCCTGTACTCGCCCAATTGGGCCGAACCAGCATGAACGAGAGGGACGCTGGTGGTGGGAAGAAGCTACCATCAAGGAATGCGGCCTGCATCGAGGCAACGTCGAGGACTAGCGCCTGTGCCTCTCTCTCCCTCCTCCCTATAGCTCGGCGCGCAGCCTCAGAGCAGGGGCAACTCTATGCCCTCTACCAGCCTATCCACTTCGGCTCTATCCTTCGTTTGTAGGCTTTTACGCACCAAATCTCTATCTAGGTGTGGAGCAAACATCTCAATAAAATCATACATATAGCCACGAAAGTAGCTGTTTCGACGGAAGCCTATCTTCGTCGTGCTTGGCTCGAACAGCCTACTCGCATCCAGCGCCACTAGGTCCTTATCAATCTCTGCATCGAATGCCATGCTGGCAACGATGCCAACGCCTAGGCCCAGCCGAACGTAGGTCTTGATAACATCTGCATCGGCAGCCGTCAGTACAACCCGGGGCTTGAGGCCTTGCGCGTTAAATGCCTCATCGAGCTTGGACCTGCCAGTGAAKCCGAATGTGTARGTGACGATAGGATAATTCGAYACTTTACYRAGRGTTAGCTCACTTTCATCAGCCAGAGRGTGACCCTTAGGCACMAGGATAGAYCGATTCCAGCGATAACAAGGCAACATCARYAGGTCGCTATACAGCTCGAGCGCCTCWGTCGCTATCGCGAAATCTGCRCCTGCATCGGCGGCMGTAGCCGCTATTTGRGTYGGYGTGCCCTGRTGCATATGCAGCGCAACCTCGGGATACTTGCTCATRAAGCGGCGGATAATAGGCGGCAATACGTAGCGGTACTGAGTATGAGTGGTTGCAAGYGACAGRCTGCCTCGSYGCTCRTCASARTGCTCTTGTGCTAGYGACTGGATCTTCTCTACCTGCTGCAAAATCTCYCCGCTAGCYTCCAGAATCTCACGMCCCGCCGGGGTRATTTCAACGAGGTGCTTTCCTCGGCGAGTAAATATCTGCAGACCCAGCTCTTCCTCTAACAATCTAATCTGCTTACTAATGCCTGGCTGCGAGGCGTAGAGGTGAGCTGCTGCCTGAGAGATGTTTAGCCCTTGCTTCGCGACCTCCCAGATATATCGAAGTTGCTGCAACTTCATGACCTACTCCTTGCTCTATCCAAAACACAAAGCATATTCTATTTGGTTATAAAAATATTCTTAAATATTCCTTTAACGCATAGAATCTTCAGTCTACTCTCGCGCTTTCACTTTCACTTTCACTTTCACTATCGCCTATAGCACAGGCCGCCTAGAAGCCCAAATGGAATTGATCCTGCACATCTCAGCCGGCGCCCTCGTTGGATTCGCCATCGGTATTACTGGGGTCGGAGGCGGCTCGCTGATGACGCCCTTGTTGCTGTTGTTCGGCTATCCGGCACCTGTGGCTATTGGCACAGACCTTCTCTACGCCGCCATAACCAAGGCCGGCGGCGCCTTCTCCCACAATCGCGCCGGTAACGTGGACTGGAGCATCGTGCGCCTACTCGCTTACGGCAGCGTACCCACTGCAATCGCAGTCCATGCCGCCATTAGCCAGAGTACTTTCCAGGAGTCGCCAGAGTTCGAGAAGCTGCTCACATTTAGCTTAGGTGTAATGCTAATTACCACCGCTATCATATTGATATTTAGAAATAAACTTAGAGATAGGGCCGTAGAAAATAAACCACCATTTCTAATGAACTTTATACAGCGCAGGCGATCTGGGCTAACTTTTTTGATGGGGATTGTACTGGGTGTCTGCGTAACGCTCTCTTCGGTTGGAGCGGGAGCATTCGCCGCGGCAGTGCTTTTGATGATTTACTCTCAAACTAGAACCGTAAAGATAATTGGTAGCGATATCGCTCACGCGGTCCCGCTTACCTTCATAGCCGGCCTCGGCTATCTGTTTGCAGGCTATGTCGACCTGATGCTGCTACTGAGCCTGCTCGTTGGCTCGTTGCCAGCTATTGCGTTGGGCTCGCGCCTCAGTAACCGAGTGCCGGAAAAGACGCTACAGCGTCTATTGACAGTAATCCTGCTTGGTTTGGGGCTGTACTACACTGTGTTTAGTAGAATGCTTTAAGAATAATACATATCTATTTGATATTAAGAACTATTGATTAGAAATTCCGTGCGGAACGTGGCCTGTAGGCACGTGATTTCGTGCCGATTCGCAGTGCGCTTCCTGATCATCAAAGAACACATCTGCATCAAAAGCGCGTAGGAACTCTCCCTTATCGAGCCCACCAAGAAACAGGGACTCGTCGATGCGTATGTTCCAGGCACGAAGCGTACGCACCACCCGCTCATGGGCTGGAGCAGCACGGGCCGTTACTAGGCAAGTTCTAAGCGGCGACTCACCCGGCGGGAAAGCCATCTGAATCTGCTGCAAGGCGGCCAAAATAGGCTTAAACGGGCCGCCGCTCAACGGCTCATTGGCAGCTTCTTTTTCATTCTCAGTAAAAGCCTTCAAGCCTTTGTTTTTAAAAATTTTCTCTGAATCATCCGAAAACAAGACCGCGTCCCCATCGAAGGCAATCTTGAGCTTTTCACTGGATGTTCCGCTCTTATTCGAAGGTAGGATCGTTGCTGCAGCCACGCCCGACTCCAAGGCCTGCCGGACATCTGCCCCATCTGTGGAGAGGAATAGATGGCTGTTAAAGGCTGAGATATAACGGTAGGGGCTGTCCCCGCCGCTAAACGCCGCACGACTTATGTCTAGCCCATAGTGCTGAATTGAATTAAAAACCCGCAGACCGGTGTCCGCGCTATTGCGCGAGAGCAAAATAACTTGCACCGGAGACTCATCCAGCAACTTATTGAGTCCTAAAAGTTTCTGCACCAGCAGAAACGCATCGCCCTGCTCTAGCGGCTGATCTTCTTTGGATATCTGATACCGCTGATAAGCATCCAGGCCTTCTTCTTCGAAGACTCGATGGCTGTCTTCCAAGTTAAACAAAGCGCGGGAAGATATCGCAATAACCAGAGGATCTATCTTTGCTTGGGTTACCATTACAGACTCGTGTTGCCAGTTGCTACTATGATAGATCGCCAGCGTTCAGTTTGCCATCAGCTAATCCGAATAAGACCCGGTGCAATAAGATAGATATCAGCCGAAGTACTGCACTTAATAATTTGTTAATAAACAATTTAGTACAAAATAATCATAGCCAAGAAAGGCAGATAGTCGCTAGAGTCAGGGAGAAGTATAATCAGGATGTTAGAGACTAAGAACGCGGACCGAGTCGGCCTGCTGCTTTCTGGAGGAGGCGCACGAGCGGCCTACCAAGTAGGCGTGCTTCGCGCCATTGCCGAGTTACTGCCAAAAAATGCTAGCAACCCCTTCCACATCATTTCCGGGACTTCGGCCGGGGCACTTAACGCCGCCTCTCTCGCCTGCCACGCGCACCGACTCAGAACAGGCGTAAAGCTGCTGGAGCATCTGTGGAAGAATATCAGTAGCGAACAGATCTATACGCTGCAATCTGGCAAGCTGCTGGGAAGCGCCTCGGTCCTGCTGCTCTCTTCCGTCCTCGATGTTCCGCGCTCGCTCTTAGACAACTCTCCTCTCTTGGAGTTACTTCAGCGTGTGCTAAAACTTAATAAAATTCAGAGAAATATAGACAGAGGCTTGCTCGATGCTTTAAGTATTACAGCCTCTTCCTACAACACTGGAGAATCCGTTTCCTTCTACCAGGGAATGAAGGGACTGGCTGATTGGGAAGGTCCGCATAGGATCGGCAGACGCGATCTGATCAATCACTCGCACTTAATGGCATCTGCAGCACTGCCGGCATTATTCCCCGCGGTGAAAATAGGCAATCAATTCTATGGGGACGGCTCGGTACGCCAGCTGGCACCCACATCGACCCCAATCCATTTAGGTGCCAAGCGACTGTTAGTTGTAGGGGTGAGCGGCAACCGCCTGAAGACTCCAGTGGATGACAAGGTGACTGCTCCCCCGTCAATCTCTCAGATCATAGGCCACATGCTTAATAGCGCTTTCGTCGACACCCTAGACAATGACTTAGAGTTTCTGCGGAACATGAATGATGTGTTGAAGCACATGCCAGATAAAATAAGAAACAGCGGTAGAGTTAGCGCTCAGCACATTGAACTGCTTGAGATTTCTCCTAGTAAAGAAATCAATATCCTGGCCACGGAATTTTATGATGAACTACCAAAGCAGATGGCTAAGCACATCAAGCCCGATACCTCTAGCACGCTGCTAAGCCTTGTACTGTTCGAGAAGGGATTTTGCAGCGCTCTAATAAAAATGGGTTATGAGGATGCCCTAGCGAAGGAGAGCGAAATCAAGCAATTCTTTGAAAGACAAATGTAAACCTGTCCAGCAAAACTAGCCTGCGGCCTGCTCGCTGTGCTCTAGCTTGTAACAGGCCCCAGTACCGGCCAAGCCACAATAGCCTGCTGGATTCTTCGCTAGATATTGTTGATGGTAATCTTCAGCATAATAAAAATCGGTTAACTGACTGATTTCAGTMGTTATCATCGRGTAYCCCATCTCGCTGAGAGTCGCCTGAAAAGCGSYCTCACTYGCTTTCGCCGCTGCKAATTGTTCGACATTGSWRGTATAAATWGCCGAGCGATACTGCGTACCAAGATCGTTACCCTGYTGCATTCCCTGAGTRGGGTCGTGGGAATCCCAAAATGYRCTAAGCAACTGCTGAAACGAAATTTTCTCTGARTCAAAAAACACCAGYACKACCTCAGTGTGTCCGCTGCCTCCAGAGCAAACATCTTCGTAAGAAGGGTTTTTSGTGATGCCGCCGGCGTAACCTGCCGCAGTACTGAAAACCCCATCAAGCTTCCAAAACAAGCGTTCGGCTCCCCAGAAGCAACCGAGGCCAAACACCACCTTCTGCAGGTGCGCGGGTACCGGCTCAACAAACCTGTTGCCGGAGACAAAATGCTCCGGTACAGGCTGAATAACGGCGACGCGATGAGGTAGCGCCGAATCGGCATCAGGAAGTTTCAGTGATTTCTTTTTGAGTTGGAACAAAATCTGTTTCCCATCTGTAATTTCTGCATTGAATGATACACTCTAATCCAGAAAACTGCCGCGGCTTTTTAGCGTCAGCTTAAGCCGATGCCAATCAATTTAATGACTTAGGATAAAAATATGAGCTCTGCCCTCATGCAGAACTATGGAACTCGGGAACTGAAGTTTGAACGCGGCGAAGGTTCTTATTTGTTCACAAAAGACGGCGAGCGCTATCTGGATTTCGGGATGGGAATAGCAGTTAACAGCCTTGGGCACTGTAACCCCAAATTAATCGACGCCCTAACCGATCAGGCCAAGCGCCTGTGGCATACCTCCAATCTTTACAACATTGAGTCTGGCGAACAGCTGGCCAGTAAATTGGTTGCGAGCACGTTCGCGGACCGTGTCTTCTTTTGCAATTCCGGCACCGAGGCGATTGAATGCGGATTCAAAGCTATCCGCCGTTACTTCTATTCGAAGGGCCAGACTCAGAAGAACCGTATAGTGTCGATGAGCGGCGCATTCCATGGGCGTAGCCTCGCCGCAATCGCGTCCGCTGCGAACCCTGTTCACACAGAAGGCTTCCTAGTTGGAGACTCAGGCTTCGATCAGGCTGAGTTCGGTAACTTCGAATCACTACTCTCTGTAGTTACCGAGAAAACCGCGGGCATCATTATCGAACCGGTCCAGGGCGAAGGCGGAATTCGTGTAGCAGAATTAGAATACCTTAAAAAAATCAGAGATTTATGCGACTCACATAACATCTTACTTATGCTCGACGAGGTGCAATGCGGCATCGCACGCACGGGCAGCCTCTATGCCTATCAACAACTGGGCATTAACCCCGATATACTTGCGACAGCAAAGGGGCTTGGTGGCGGGTTTCCGATTGGCGCATGTCTCGCCACAGAAGAAGTCGCAGCAGCACTGGTAGCCGGCACTCACGGCAGTACTTTCGGAGGTAACCCGCTCGCGACAGCTGTTAGCAACGCCGTGCTGGATACGCTTAACGATGCCGACTTCCTTAATAATGTCAGTGAGTTAGGAAACTACTTGAAGGCTGAACTTACAATACTCATCGAGCGCTATCCACGGCTACTAACCGAAGTGCGGGGCCTAGGTCTTATGTTGGGCCTCTACTGCCAAACCGATGCAGGGCGCCTGATCGCACGCCTGCAGGAGCAGAAACTGCTGGTTGTTAAGGCTGGAGGAAACAGCATACGGCTGTTACCCGCTCTGAATGTCAGCAAGGAAGAAATAGACTCTGCTGTAAAAATAATCAGTAAGGTATTGGCAGATATAGAGAATAACCAAAACTAAACCAAGAATCGACTACCAGCTTCGGCTGCGAGGATTACCATGAACTCAAGGCTATCAACACTTTCTATTAAGCGCGCAGGACTCTCGTCCCTGCTTATTCTGTTTGGCGCTTTGTGCTCCGCATTTCTCGCCACCACTATTGGGTCGGTCGCCACGGCTAAGCCTGATCCGCTTACATCGAGCCTCGCGAATCTGACCAAAACTACCGCACCTTTAATTGAGAAGCCTATGCCTCAAACCAAATTTGCAAACAACGCAGCTATCATACCCTTTGAGATCGACATCTCGGACGCGGCGATCGCGGATCTGCAGCGCAGACTTGCCGCTACCCGGATGCCTGATCAGATAGCCAGTACCACTTGGGAATATGGCACCGACTCCACTTATCTGAGCGAACTGATCGCTTATTGGCAGAACGACTTCGATTGGAAAAAACAAGAAGCTGAATTAAATCAATTCGATCAATTCAAAACTGAAATAGATGGTTTAGAGTTGCACTTCATTCATCAGCTATCCGAGAACCCTAACGCCATACCGCTAATGATTGTCCACGGCTGGCCTGGGTCGGTAGCGGAATTCTCGAAAATCATCGGGCCTCTTACTGATCCTGTTGCCCATGGCGGTGATATCGCTGATTCCTATCACGTCATAGCGCCGTCCCTTCCCGGCTTCGGCTTCTCAGAAAAACCCAATGAGCCAGGTTATAACCCGGAGAAATTTGCCCATATTCTGGCGGGTCTTATGCAACGACTCGGTTACCAGCAATATGCAATTGCCGGCGGTGACTGGGGAGCAATCATCAATCGCAATCTCGCCAACACCTTCCCGGAGCGCTTGCTGGGCCTTCACTCAAATATGGTTTTAGCAGGCCCGCCAGCGGACATAGAACAAAGAGACGATGTCTCAGAGGCAGAAGATAGCTTACGTACTGCGCGCACAGCCTATATGCAAAATGAGGTTGGCTATCAACAAATTCAAAGGACTAAACCACAAAGCTTAGGCTATGGATTAAATGATTCACCCGCTGGGCTGGCCGCATGGATAGTTGAGAAATTTCACGGTTGGTCTGATATGCCGCAGGGCGCCGATGGCGACTTGGACAATTACTTCACTAAAGACGAGCTGCTGACCAATATCTCCATCTATTGGTTCACTGAGACGATTACCTCATCCACGCGCATCTATTACGAGAGCAGCAAGACACCGGCCATCAAGCCGATCGAGTATATCGATGTGCCGACAGGCGTCGCCGTTTATCCCGCCGAGATTTATATAACCCCAAGGTCTTGGGTCGCGGCAGCCTACGACCTTCGGCATTATTCTCTGATGGAAGAAGGCGGGCACTTCGCGGCACTGGAGCAACCAGTGAGCTACGTAAATGAGCTAAACACGTTTTTCCGATTGCTTCGTTAGGGCTTTGTAATAAAGCAAATGCAAAACATTATTCATAACCACTAGTCGCGAAACAGCCGTCTGGGAGAATAACAATGACTGAGAATATACAAGCACAGCCTACTGAAATGAAAGGGTTTCTTGCCTGGATCGAGAAGTCGGGAAACAAGCTGCCGGACCCTGTCTTCATTTTCCTCTATTGCATTGCCGGTGTAATTGCCATCAGTGTCGTGGCCACCCTATTTGGCGTATCCGCTGCCCACCCTACTCAGGTCGATGCGGCAGGCAATGCCATTATTATCAGCGCCGAGAGCTTGTTGTCTGCCGGAAATATCCAACGCTTACTTGTAGATATGCCGAAAACCTTTACCAGCTTCCACCCGCTAGGTTATGTCCTTGTCGTAATGCTCGGCGCTGGCGTCGCTGAACGCTCCGGCCTGTTCGCCTCCGCAATGAGCGGTGCCGTGTCTAAGGCTCCCTTATTCCTGTTAACTCCAGCGGTAGCGCTAATTGGCATGATAGGCAATCTTGCCGCCGATGCCGCTTATGTTGTGTTAATTCCGTTGGCTGGCGTTATCTTCGCCGCCGCTGGTCGCCACCCAATTGCCGGTATCGCCACGGCCTTTGCTGGCGTATCCGGTGGGTTTTCAGCAAACCTGTTACCCGGTCAGTTAGATGCGCTCCTATTTGGCATCACCGAGGCAGCGGCCGAAACCATCCAGCCTTCTTGGGATGCGAACATCGCCGGCAATGCCTACTTCATTATCGCCATGACTTTCGTGTTTCTGCCAGCGATCTGGTTTGTCACCGACAGGATCATCGAACCTCGATTGGCGCCTATCAAGCCGGGTGATGCAGAGAGCTCTACCGCTGGCGTCATCAAAGACCCTAGCATCACATTGAGCGACAATGAGCGACGCGGCTTGGCCCGCGCTGGTTACGCCTGCCTAGGAATCATCGCACTGTGGATCTTTCTAACAATTGGGCCTGGCACCCCGCTTATAAATGAAGCGGCGAATCCGGAGGCCAGACTCACGCCGATGTATCAGTCTCTAGTCGCCGGCTTTTTCTTTCTATTCCTCGCTGCCGGTTGGGCGTACGGATCGGCAACCGGAACAGTCACAAATCATCGCGATATCGTGAAGATGATGAGTGATGCTATGGCCGACCTATCCTATTATCTGGTGCTCGCGTTCACCGCCGCTCACTTCGTTGCGATGTTCAACTGGTCGAACCTGGGCCTGATATTTGCGATTAAAGGAGCCGCCGTTCTAGAAGGCTCTAACCTACCCGACTCCGTCTTGATGGCGCTGATCATTTTATTCGGCGCGACCATTAATCTATTTATAGGTTCTGCGAGCGCGAAGTGGGCTCTGCTCGCACCTGTACTCGTGCCAATGCTAATGCTAATCGGCATCAGTCCAGAGATGACCACCGCTGCCTACCGTGTGGGTGACGGAGCAACAAACATCATCACGCCTCTCATGCCTTACTTTCCTCTAATACTCGTGTTCTGCCAACGCTGGCAGAAGGAGTTTGGGCTTGGATCTCTAGCCGCTACGATGCTGCCTTACTCGGCGGTACTGTTAGTCTCAGGCCTGACTCTCACAGTCATTTGGGTGATCTTGGGTTGGCCACTTGGACCGAATGCGCCCGTTGAATTCATCTTGAAATGATTCAACTTAGGCAGGCTGGCTACGAATGCTTTCCAGCAACTGGTGCTTTTCTCACCGCACAAGACCGCGCGCCAAGAACTATCGCTAAATTCTAAGCGCGTATTTTCATAACATTTGGTCTTTGCACAAGGGCTAGCAGGTGATGGTCGGTGATAGCAGGTAATGGCAGGAAGGGCGAGACTGATTCTGCGCCCTTCGTGATGCCGCCATCTGGATGCTTAGTACGAAAGACTAAGCATCCACTTTTAAGTCAAATCATTGTATCCCTAAAATTTAGCGCGCAATATTTCCGGCGCCTCGTCATCAGAAAAATGCGGCTGCACGACGTATATGTCATCGCCAACTACAGCGCCCGTTGTAGACTGTCCTGAATAACTCGCCATACCGGTGAGCCGTGCGGATCTCCAGTTGTCGTCACTCTGATACTTCACGGCCCTACTTCTATTGTTCGATACGCCTGCCAAACTTCCATCGGATGCCCAAACTATGCCATCAACACCCGTCGCAGGAACATCCAAATCGATCAATGCCCAACGCTGTGGATTGTCGACCGGAACCCGAATGAACTGTCCCGTTCCTGGCGATGCCAGTATTAGATAGCCCGCAGGATGATACTCGATGCCATTTAAACCAAACGCCGCATCGACCCCAAAATCGATGAGCACCGTCGCGCGATAATATTTGTCTACCTTATAGACAATCTTCATTCGGCTATCGGTGAACAATGTTGTCCACGCACTACGAGATGCGGCCATTATTGTTTCAATAATCCTACTACTCTTTCTGCTCAATGTTCGGACAACACTCATAACGCTTACGGCACTGCCGCTGTCTCTGGCCGTTGGGCTCCTTGTCATTGGATGGATGGGTGAGACCATTAATGTCATGACACTCGGTGGTCTGGCTATTGCGGTGGGTAGTTTGGTCGATGATGCCGTTATTGATGTCGAGAATGTATTTAGGCGTCTCAAACTCAACGCATTAAAACCCGAATCCGAGCGGTATGGAAAGATTAGAGTTATCTTTGATGCGAGCAACGAAATCCGGCCATCGATGGTGTTTGCGACCATTATCATCGCGCTTGTGTTCTTGCCGCTCATGTTCATGGAAGGTATCGAAGGACGATTCTTTAGGCCATTGGGCATCGCATTTGTTGTCTCGATTGTCGCTTCATTGTTTGTGGCACTAACGGTGACCCCTGCGATGTGCAGCTTTATGCTGTCGATCTCTCCGAGTGATAAATCACTCCGAGACGGGATACTGGTCCGTGTACTCAAACGAATCTATGAGCCGCTCGTCAGAATGGCTTTGCGGTTTAGAGCCCTTGTTCTCGGTGGGGCGGCATTGGCAACGGTACTTTCAATTGGGCTTGCTTCGACCTTTGGAACATCATTCTTGCCAGAGTTTAACGAGGGCACATTCACCGTAGGGCTCTTTGCCCCTCCTGGGACATCGCTGGCCGCCAGTGACCGGATGGCTTCGGCTATCGAAGGCCAATTGATTCATATTGAAGGGGTCAAAAGAGATTGACACGTTGCT
>JAESUV010000002.1 GCA_016762975.1 Gammaproteobacteria bacterium
CAGGGTCTTTCTCTTGGCAGTCAGCCAGTTTACCCGGCAGTCCTGCAATATCTAACGCACCTTTACGACGGGTCATGTCACGAGCCTTACGGGCCGCTTCACGCGCGCGAGCTGCGTCTAGCATCTTACCTACAAGGTTCTTAGCTTGCTGAGGTTGCTCTAATAAGTATTCGCTGAATTTAGCCGCCATTTCTTGTTCTACAGCGGTTTTAACTTCACTTGATACTAATTTATCTTTGGTCTGCGAGCTGAACTTAGGATCAGGTACTTTAACCGATACGATTGCAGTTAAACCTTCACGGGCATCATCACCGGTTGCGTTGACTTTCTCTTTCTTGCCCAGACCTTCCGATTCGATGTAGTTATTTAGAGTACGTGTTAACGCGCCTCTAAAGCCCGCCATGTGGGCTCCACCATCGCGCTGAGGGATGTTATTGGTATAGCAAGAGACGTTTTCTTGATAGGTATCATTCCACTGCAGCGCAATTTCAACACCAACGCCCGTTGCTTCGTGCATAGTGTTAAAGTGAAACATATCGTTAACAGTCGTTTTGTTGGTATTTAGATAATCTACGAAAGACGATAGGCCACCTTCAAAAGCGAAAAGATCTTCACGATCGCTACGATCATCTTTCAAGTGAATGTTCACACCTGAGTTCAAGAAAGATAGTTCACGTAAACGTTTTGCGAGCTGATCATAATGATAAGTGAGTTGCGTAAAGGTTTTATCACTCGGCTTGAACGTCACCATGGTACCGGTGGTTTCAGAAGTACCGACTTCTTTTAACGGGTAGTCTGGAACACCGTGGGTATATTCTTGTTCGTAGAGTTTACCGCCGCGACGAATGGTTAGTTTAACCTTTTCCGATAGTGCGTTTACCACTGAAATACCCACACCGTGTAGGCCGCCGGATACTTTATAAGAGTTATCATCAAACTTACCGCCTGCGTGAAGGACCGTCATAATCACCTCAGCCGCCGATATACCTTCTTCTTCGTGTATCTCAGTCGGTATACCACGACCGTTATCAGATACAGAAATTGAATTATCTAGGTGAATCACAACCTCAATGCTATCGCAGTGACCTGCTAAGGCTTCATCGATAGAGTTATCGACCACTTCGAATACCATGTGGTGTAAGCCTGTACCATCATCCGTATCGCCAATATACATGCCTGGGCGTTTACGTACGGCGTCAAGGCCTTTTAAAACCTTAATACTCGATGAATCGTAAGCTTGTTCTTCACTCATATTATGTCCCCTAATGAGATAACTCGTACTCAATGCCGTCGCACTGGGTCGCGTAAAAATTCGAATTCGTTGGTTTTCTACTAATATACATTCAATAATTTACGTTATTGGATACACACTATATTCCTACTGTTTTTCTATGAGTTTGTTATGAAAACTAGTACTTTTATTCTTTTATCTAATATTCAATAGAGCTTAGTCAGTCGGAGTTTTATCGATGACACGTCCATGTTCCACGTGGAACATTTTACAACCTTCTGGCTTCCACATATCACTAATGCTGTTATGTTCAATGCTGGTAATAAATACCTGACATTTTAAATCTTCAAGCAACTGACATAGAGCAAAACGATGTTTTTCATCCAGCTCTGAAGCTAGATCATCTACTAAGTAGATTGTGCTGCGCTCAGTCTCTTGCTGAAACAATACCCCCTGAGAAAGCTTAAGCGCGGCTACAACGACTTTTTGTTGTCCTCGCGACAAGATATCAGCAGCGTTCATATTATCGACTTTAATGCGTAACTCAGCACGTTGTGGGCCAGACTGGGTATGTCCAATCTGCAAATCTCTCTCACGCTGTTTATGCAAAATGTCGATTAAATCAGACTTCCTTTCCCAACCAGGATAGAAGGACAATTGCACGTCTAGATTAGCATCTAATCGGTTTAAAGTATGCTGAAATACCGGGAGTAATCGCTCTATATAGGCTTTCCTTGATTCATTCACCGCGTTGGCAGCCTTAACGAATCCTTTGTCCCAAACATCGAGCCAGTCTGGTTGTTGTTTCTTTAATACGGCATTACGTTGCTGCAGTAGTTTTTTAAACTCACGCCATTGATCCAAAAAAGAATGTTCCACGTGGAACACACCCCAATCAATAAACTGACGCCGCTCTTGTGGCGAGCCCGATAATAGCCTAAAAGTATTGGGTTCTATTATTTGTATGGGTAACCATGCGGAGGCTTCCGCTTGGGAGTGAAGGGCTTCACCATTTAGTTTTATTGCTTTGTCACCACTACGACTGCGTTGCACACCTAAACGAGCTGTGCCTAAACGATTATCCTCAATTTCAGCAAATAGTACGCACTCATCCATTTCATGTTGGATAACTGGTTTTAGCAGGTGATGACGAAAAGATTTTCCACTGGCGAGAATATACAGGGCTTCAAGCAAACTGCTTTTACCACTACCATTTTCACCGTAGATAAAATTAACCCCCAGAGCGGGGGTTAATGACAGCGGTTGCAAGTTGCGTACTCCGCTTATTTGTAGACGTTTTATCGGCATAAAAACGCTGGCATAGAAAAAAGCCAGCTAGCAATTACAAACGCATTGGCATAACGACATATAACGCATCGCTATTTTCAGGCTCTTCTAATAACGCACTGCTATTAGCATCCGATAGGGTGATCTTAGCTTGGTCGCTATCAATCACACCCAAAACATCTTGCAGATAACTCACGTTAAAGCCTACTTCTAAGCTTTCTCCTTCATAATCTACAGCAATGGACTCTTCCGCTTCTTCTTGCTCTGGGTTATTAGCAAAAACTTGCAAATTACCTGTTTTCAATAAGATACGAACACCACGATATTTTTCGTTAGAAAGAATCGCTGTGCGAGCAAATACTTGGCGTAATTCCTGACGATCGGCCAAAATAACCTTGTTACCGTTTTTCGGAATTACACGGCCATAATCTGGGAATTTACCGTCCACCAATTTAGAGGTGAAGGTAAAGTCACCCGTTTCCGCGCGAATGTGGTTCGGGCTTAAGAAAAGAGTAACGCTATCTTCAGGTGCTGTTAATAGCTTGCTTAGCTCTAAAATACCTTTACGTGGCACAATAAGTTGTAGCTGAGTTTCTGGTCCACTTGCTTCAACAATACAGGTCGCTAAACGGTGTCCATCAGTAGCAACTGAACGCAATGAAGACGCATTCACTTCTAACAACATACCGTTTAAATAATAACGAACGTCTTGCTGAGCCATAGCAAAAGCAACGCGATCGATAACACGACGTAGCTTACCTTGTTCAATAGTAAAAGGTTGTTCACCTTCTATATCTTCGATATTTGGGAAATCTATTGCCGGCAAGCTAGATAAAGTAAAACGAGAGCGACCAGAGCGTATATTAATACGGTGTTCGTCTTGTTCGAAATCAATCATAGAACCGTCTGGTAATGAACGAACAATATCCATTAACTTCTTACCAGGAACAGTAATCTCACCTTCCATTGAAACTTCTTCCAAAGTTACACGGGCAACCAGTTCAACCTCGAGGTCGGTACCGGTTAATGATAATTGCTGACCTTTAACATCTAACAATACGTTAGAAAGTACTGGCAAGGTTTGGCGTTTTTCAACAACACCAGCAACAAGCTGTAATGGGCGCAGTAGTGCTTCCCTAGAAATTACGAACTTCATGTTTCTCCACTTTACCCATCTAGGTTGTTAGTGAGCGCATTAGGTTTTTATAATCTTCCCTAATGTCCGCCATTGTTTCTTTTAATTCTTTTACCTTACGACAGCCATGTAATACGGTCGTATGGTCGCGTCCACCAAAGGCTTCACCAATTTCTGGAAGGCTATGGTTGGTTAATTCTTTACTTAAAGCCATCGCCACCTGACGTGGACGCGCAATAGAGCGCGTTCTACGCTTGGATAGTAGATCCGATAGCTTAAGTTTATAGTATTCTGCAACAGTTCTCTGAATATTATCAATACTAACCTGTCTATCTTGCAAGGCCAGTAAATCTTTCAAAGATTCTTTAATAAAAGGAAGGGTAATTTCACTACCGGTGAAATGCGAATTCGCAATCACACGCTTTAATGCACCTTCAAGCTCACGCACATTCGAACGAATTTTCTGGGCGATAAAAAAAGCGGCATCATCCGGTAAGTGTACATTGGCCTGTTCCGCTTTCTTTAACAAAATAGCCACTCGAGTTTCTAACTCAGGAGGCTCAACGGCAACGGTTAGACCCCAGCCAAAACGACTCTTTAATCGTTCTTCTAAACCATTAATTTCACGCGGATAGCGATCACAGGTCAGAATCATTTGCTGACCACCTTCTAATAACGCATTAAAGGTATGAAAGAATTCTTCTTGTGAACGTTCTTTACCGGCAAAAAACTGAATATCATCAATGAGAAGTGCATCTAGGCTACGATAAAAGCGCTTAAATTCATTAATAGCGTTTAATTGTAACGCTTTCACCATATCTTGCACAAAACGTTCTGAGTGAACGTAAAGCACCTGAGCATTGCTGTCTTTCTGCTGCATGTGGTTACCTACCGCATGCATCAAGTGCGTTTTACCTAAACCAACACCACCGTATATAAATAGTGGGTTATAAGAACCACCGGCGTTCTCTGCAACTTGTTGAGCAGCAGCATGAGCCAGCTGGTTTGATTTACCTTCTACAAAGGTATCAAAGGTAAAGGTTTTATTAAGAAAGCTTTGATGCTGAATGCCACCTTCGACTTGGACTTCACGTCTACCCGTTGGTTGAGCAGCAATTGAGGAACCAAAACCTGGAAATGCTGAATTAGCCGCTCTATTAACTCTAGCAACAGGTAAAGTCGCTTGCTCTATATCTAAAGAACCTTGCATCGGCGCATTAGCATCTTCTTCCTCTACTAAGTTATCCATCACAAAAGATGGCTTTCTATTATTAGAGGCCGTTTTTAAAGGCGCAGGTTTTTTTACCGGTAACTTCGGCATTTTAGGCATAGGGGTTGGCGCCGCCTTAGCTTTTGCGCCGACTATTGTGATTTCGACTTCGATCATACGACCGTCATTGATTTCACAAACTATTTCGTGAATACGATGAAGGTACTTATCCTTCACCCAATCTTTAACAAATCGGTTTGGCGCACGCAGCAAGATGCCGTCGCCTTCGGTTTCGACTTGTAATGGACGTATCCATGTATTGTATTGCTGTGAGGGCAGTTCATCCTGCAAATAATCCAAACAGCGTTTCCAGATCGCCTCAGCCACCTAACAGCATCCCTTAAATATGATAAATAGATGTAAATAGCCGTCCATTCTACCCTAATAAAAATAAAGTTATCCACAAATAACCTCTACAGGAGCCATTAATAGGTGTAATAGTTATGTGGATAACCAAGTTAAAGGTGAAGATGGAATGTTAATAATTAACATCCAAATAAATGGGCTGTGTAAAACTCACGACTTATGCACTGATTGTTAAACACTAATACGCACGTTAAAGGACTATTAAACACGACTTATTATTACTATAACTTATTGATTTATAAGGATTTTTACCAGTTATGAACAGAAATTAGGTTCAGTAATAGTAGTAATAAGAATAAATAAAACATTACTTACATACATAAAACATAACCTTTAATTTATAAATCTTTAAAAGAGACGTTATTCAAAAATATAAGGATTGTGAAGATGATTAAAATAAATACAGATTGCCCATTGCGTCCAAGCTAATATTTCAATACAATCTCGGCCCTAAATTTTTAAAACCTAAATTTACACCTTGTGTGAATTAGATGAGTAATTGTTATGAAACGTACTTTTCAACCAAGCGTATTAAAGCGTAAGCGTAACCACGGTTTCCGTGCTCGTATGGCTACTAAAAGCGGTCGTCAGATTATTTCTGCACGTCGTGCCAAAGGCCGTACCAAGTTATCAGCTTAATATCGCTCTAGTCCGTTATGAATACTTATGAATTTCCTAGATCTGTTCGCTTATTGAGCCCTGGGGATTTCTCCCAAGTATTTAATAACACTGAGTTTAAGGCCAGTAATCGATATTTGTTGGTTCTGGCTACTCCGAGTAAAAGCGGCGATTCTCGCTTAGGCTTTGTCATAGCTAAGAAGCATGTTAAACATGCTGTTCAGAGAAATCGTGTAAAACGTATTATTCGTGAGTCTTTTCGCCTGAATCAGCATCAGATGGCTAACAATGATTTTGTTATTTTGGCTCGTCCTGGGATCTCTGATCTTGAGAATAGCGAAATACGTGAAATGATTGATGGTCTCTGGTTCAAGCTGAGGCAATCTAATGGTAAACGATCAGACAGAAGTAAAAAACGTTAGTCCGAAAGCTTTGTCTTTTGTTGCTAAGTCATGTTTATTGCTAGTTAATGCTTACCGTTACGCAATCAGTCCTTTATTTCCCAGTCGATGCCGTTATTATCCTACATGCTCTGCGTATGCGCACGAAGCTATTGTTAGATATGGTGCTTGGACTGGTGGAAAACTGGCCATGAAACGCATTTTGCGTTGCCATCCTTGGGCAAGTCATGGTGTCGACCCTGTACCTGAACTTAACCCTTCCCACTCATGCTGTAGACGGAACTCTTAATCATGGATATCCGCCGTTTTGCCATAATATTTGGCTTGGCTATTTCAACTTATTTTTTAATTCTTGCGTGGAATGACGATTATGGTCAAGACACGGTTGCTAATGCTCCTATCGCACAAAATACGACGATAGAAGTTGGTGATTCACCAGCTGCGGGCGAAATTATTGCCGCTGGTGAAACCAGTAACAATGATAGCGACATTCCTAATGTTGTTCCTACTGCGATAGAGCCTGAAATTAAGGTCGCTGCAAGTACGCAACTTATTCAAGTTAAGACCGACGTATTAAACGTAACGATCGACCCACTTGGTGGCGAAATTGTAGAAGTTTCTTTACCGGCTTATCCTGCGGATATTGCAAACAAAGATATTCCTTTTGTTCTGATGGAAAACAATGCTCGTCGTGTTTATGTTGCACAAAGTGGCTTGTTGGACGGAAAAGGCAAGCAATGGGAAAAGTATCAAGCGTATTCAGCATCTCAAGTTAATTATCAGCTTGATGAAGCAGCCGATACTTTAACCGTAGAGCTAAGCACTCAATTAGATGACGTAGAAGTGAAAAAGATTTTCACCTTCAAGCGTAATAACTATCTTATTGATGTGAAATACCAGGTTGCTAACGGTTCAGATAGCCAATGGCGTGGTGTTTTCTTTGCTCAATTGAAGCGTGATCGTTCTGATGATCCGCAACAAGGCAGCTCAATGGGTATGCAGGCTTATTTAGGCCCTGCAATTAGAACTAACTTATCAAAATATGAAAAAGTTAGCTTTGACGATATTGATGATAAGCGTTTAGCTGAGACGGTTGATGGTGGTTGGGTTGCGATGTTGCAACACTACTTCGTATCCGCTTGGGTTGCTAATCCTGATACAACTCACTCTGTATACGCTAAGCCAAATAAGCAAGGTGAATACATTGTTGGTTTCCATGATGGCAAAACGCCTTTAGAGGTTGCAGCGGGTGAAACAGGTACTGTTGGCGCCCAGCTTTATGTCGGTCCTAAATCTCAATACGTACTTGCAGAGGTTTCTGAAAGCTTAGATTTAACCATTGATTACGGTTGGTTATGGTGGATCGCTCAGCCATTGTTCGCAATTATGAATTTCATCGAATCAGGTTACATTAACTTCTTAGGTCTTGTAGAAATAGATCTTGGTGGTGGTGTTGGTAACTGGGGTGTGTCGATTATTCTGCTAACTGTTTTTATTAAGTTATGTTTTTTCAAGCTATCTGCTACCAGTTATCGTTCAATGGCGAACATGCGTAAAGTTGCTCCAAAACTTGCCGCAATTCGTGAGCAGCATGCTGATAACAAAGAAAAGCTAGGCCAAGAAATGATGGCCTTGTATAAGAAAGAGAAGATTAATCCACTAGGGGGTTGCTTACCGATTCTTGTACAGATGCCTGTATTTATCGCTTTGTACTGGGTACTTGCGGAAAGTGTAGAGCTACGCCAAGCACCGTTCTTCTTGTGGATTAACGATCTCTCTGCAATCGATCCTTACTTCGTTTTACCGCTATTAATGGGTGCGAGTATGTTTGTTCAGATGCAATTGAACCCAACTCCTCCAGATCCAGTTCAAGCTCGTGTTATGAAGCTAATGCCTATTATCTTCACTGTATTCTTCTTGTTCTTCCCATCAGGCCTTGTTCTGTACTGGGTAGTGAACAACTTGCTATCGATCACTCAGCAATATGTGATTACGAAGCAAATTGAGAATGCTGATTGAGTCTAATATCTAGAATACATTAGTATTTTAGTTAGCTTGATCGATTAAAAAGGCCGCCGTCGAAAGACAGCGGCCTTTTTTGTGGATAAAATGTAGTTAAAATAGCCATTTCAATTTAATCGACCCATGATTGTGTACTTATTCCCCAAAACGGCGTGAATACATCCGTGTAGCCTTAGGTTCGGCATCCGTGCCTCTCATATTTGCTCCACAATTACCCAAAAATGGATCTTACGCTTTTATAATCTTAGGAATATTAGATGTCTGAATCAGAATCCGTACACCAAGACACCATTGCCGCTGTTGCAACTGCACCTGGTCGAGGTGGAGTAGGGATTGTGCGAGTATCTGGACCTAAGGCACAAGAAATTGCTCATGCGGTTCTAGGGTTATTGCCAAAGCCAAGATATGCCCATTACGGATCCTTTAAAGATGCAGAGGGCAATGAGTTGGATGAAGGTTTAGGTTTATTCTTTCCTAATCCACATTCCTTTACCGGTGAAGATGTTTTAGAGCTGCAAGGACATGGAGGCCCGGTAGTTTTGGATTTCATCTTACAACGCTGTGTAGAGCTTGGCGCTCGCATTGCCCGTCCTGGTGAATTCTCTGAACGCGCTTTCTTAAACGATAAACTCGATCTTGCTCAAGCGGAAGCCATTGCCGATTTGATTGATTCATCATCTGCCCAAGCCGCGCGCTGCGCTTTGCGATCTTTGCAGGGGGTTTTCTCCGATAAAATTCATGGCTTAGTTGATCAACTTATTCATTTACGAACCTTTGTTGAAGCGTCTATCGATTTTCCAGAAGAAGAAATCGACTTTTTAAGCGATGGAAAAGTTGCGGCCTTACTACAAAAAGTGAAAGCTGCGGTTGCTGGAGTACTACAAGAAGCGAATCAAGGTGCGATATTACGCGAAGGTATGAACGTAGTGATCGCAGGGCGTCCGAACGCAGGTAAGTCCTCACTATTAAATGCATTAGCCGGTCAAGATAGAGCCATTGTCACGGATATTGCGGGCACCACTCGTGATGTATTGAAAGAACATATCCACATTGATGGCATGCCACTGCATATCATTGATACCGCAGGTTTACGTGATGCCCCAGATGAAGTTGAGCGCATAGGTATTCAACGTGCTTGGGCTGAAATTGCACAAGCCGATCGTATTTTATTGATGATTGATAGCACCACCGATGAAACCGATCCTAAAGCGTTATTACATGCGCTTTATGATGAGCAAGGCTTAGCAAACGAAACCGAAGCTTTGATTGCCAGTGGCCACATTACAGTAATCCGTAATAAAGCAGATTTATTAGCGGAGGATCATGCCGCCGCCAAACTGGGTTTACATGATGAAGCCGATTTTCCAACATTAGCCATTTCAGCAAAGCAAAGTTTAGGTATTAATGAACTGCGTGAACACTTAAAAGAAGTGATGGGCTTTAACTCTACGACTGAAGGTGGGTTTCTTGCTCGTCGCCGTCATATCGAAGCGCTAGAGAAAGCTCAGGATGCTATCCAAGCGGGTGAAGACCAGTTACTGGGCGCTATGGCAGGGGAGTTGTTAGCAGAGGACCTACGTGTGGCACAACAAGCGCTAGGTGAGATTACTGGTGAATTTACCGCCGATGATTTGCTAGGTAATATATTTGGTAGCTTCTGCATTGGTAAATAGTTAAAGCCCACAAACTATCAGCCGACATCTATAGTTATATCACCGTGATGTAATTTTGTGAGGTTCGCTGTGTCTGTTATTTATTCGTATCGTAATTATCTACAAACCTTGTGTATCTTACTTACCTTGGCCTTGCTTACTGCTTGTATGGCTGAAGATAAAGATGATGATCCCGCTCCCACTCCCACCAATAGCGAAGGTGAGCCCGTAGATAATACGGCTTTGTCCTTAAATGGATTTTGGAATGGGGGCTTTGAACAAACAGATACTCTGCGAGTATTGATTTTTAACGGTGATGTTTATGGTCTAGATGAAGATAAAGCATTTTTTGGTACCGTAGAATCTCCAGCGGAGGAAGAAGTTGATTTTTCTGTTATCGCTTATCCATTTTCTTATGAAGATGCTACTAATTTTGAATTTGTCGCCGATGGAGCTGCAACGGCCTATACCATCAATGGTTTGTTAGCGACAACCACTACTATTGTCGGTGATTTTGAAACCGATGCCGCCGAATTTGGTGCCTTAGCATTAACCAACGATCTGACCTTTAGCAATAACTCCTCCCTAACCTCTCTAATTGGCAAGTGGACAACCACTGATCTAGAAATGAATATCACCAGCCGTGGTCGTTTCCATGGGGTAAATAATGGTACGGATAAAGATTGCTCTTTTGAAGGCCAGATTAATTTAATTAATGCCGGTGATTCTTTATTAGCACTCACTCTTAACCGCCGCAACTGTGATGACTTTAATGGTGATTCGACTGGCTTTGTGGCGATTAATGGTGATGGCGAGCTAGAGCTTTATAGCAAGATGGGCAGTTCGCTATTATTCATGAAGTTTACAGCGCCTACGGCGACGGGGGGCACTGCTGATCCTGAAACACCCACAGAAGAAGATCCTACGACAGAAGAACCTGTGGAAGAAGTCGTAGAATAAATAAATTTGTGCATAACTCTGTGAGTTAGCTGTAATAACTCTGGTAGGTTTCAGGTATAGCCTCTTAGTAAATCCTTGTATAACATTCACATAACTATTTTATCCACATTTATGCACAGTTTTATACCTGTGCTAATCCCTTGATATATATAGGATAGCCAATTTTATAAGGTCGCCTTGATAACTTTAGACACAACCTAAAAAGAAGTTGTGAATAATAAGTCTAAATAACTGAACAAAATTTAACCATAAGGATTGTTCTATCCACTGCCTTTAGGCTCTAAATCAGGTATAATGCGCGCCATTTTTACGATTTAGTGTGTTTATTTATTGCCACTGAATCTTTTGCTCAGGCATTAAGCCAATGAGCCGTTTTGAGGTTGTGCTTGTGGATTATCCCGTTCGTTATGATGTGATTGTTGTTGGTGGTGGCCATGCTGGGACAGAGGCTGCGCTTGCGTCTGCTCGTATGGGGGCCAAAACCCTACTACTTACCCACAATACCGATACCATTGGCGTAATGTCCTGCAACCCGGCGATTGGTGGCATTGGTAAAAGCCATCTAGTGAAAGAGATTGATGCCCTCGATGGCGCAATGGCCCGTGCAACGGATAAAGGCGGTATTCAATTCCGTACTTTGAATGCTCGCAAAGGCCCAGCTGTTCGCGCAACCAGAGCTCAAGCCGACCGTCAGTTATATCGTGGCGCAATTCGTGACATTGTTGAAAACCAAAAGAACCTCGATATTTTCCAAGCATCCTGTGATGACTTAATCATGCAGGGTGAAAAAGCCGCTGGGGTCATCACGAATACCCATATGCGCATCCATGCAACGACTGTCGTTTTAACGGTGGGTACCTTCTTAGGTGGCACTATTCATATCGGTATGGAAAACCACAAAGGTGGACGTGCGGGTGATCCTGCATCGATTGCTTTAGCTCATCGCTTACGTGAAATGCCATTTAACATTGGCCGTTTAAAAACCGGAACGCCAGCGCGTATCGATGCGCGTTCTGTCGACTTCTCCGTAATGCAGGTCCAACCTGGTGATTTACCACTGCCTGTCATGTCCTATATGGGTAACGTGAACGAGCACCCTAGACAAGTAAACTGCCACATCACTCATACCAATGAGCGTACTCACGATATTATTCGCGCCAATCTAGATCGCTCACCTATGTATGCCGGTGTGATCGAAGGTATTGGCCCACGTTATTGCCCATCGATAGAAGATAAGGTGATGCGTTTTGCTGATAAAACCAGCCATCAAATTTTTGTCGAGCCAGAAGGTCTACGAACTCACGAGTTATACCCCAATGGTATATCAACCAGTTTGCCGTTTGATGTGCAGCTAGAACTTATCCACAGCATGGTCGGGTTTGAGAAAGCGCATATTACCCGCCCAGGTTATGCCATTGAATACGATTATTTCAATCCACAAGATTTAAAGCACAACCTAGAAACCAAGTTCGTTCCTAACTTGTTCTTTGCTGGCCAGATTAACGGTACTACCGGTTATGAAGAAGCCGGTGCTCAAGGTTTATTAGCGGGAGCCAACGCCGCCTTACGCGCCTTTGAGAAAGAAGCTTGGAGCCCACGTCGTGATGAAGCGTATATGGGTGTATTAGTCGATGACCTGATCACCATGGGTACCAAAGAACCGTATCGCATGTTCACTAGTCGCGCTGAATATCGTTTAATTCTGCGTGAAGACAATGCCGACTTACGCTTAACCGAAATTGGCCGTAATCTTGGTTTAGTCGGTGATGAACGTTGGGCTGCTTTCTGCGAAAAGAAAGAATCCATCGAAAAAGAAAATCAGCGTTTAGCCTCGACTTGGATACAGCCAAAAACCCCAGAAGGGGATGCGGTGAATGCTATGATCGAAAGTCCACTAAGTCGTGAATACAGTTTAAAGGATTTGTTGAAACGCCCTGGTTTGAGTTATGCCGATATCGCCGGTCTTAAAGGTGAAGTCGTTAGCGATCCTAGAGTCGCCGAGCAGGTAGAGATTCAAGCCAAGTACGATGGTTATATTGCACGTCAACTAGACGACATCGAACAAATGCGTCGCTACGAAGCAACTCCATTACCAGAGAACTTCGATTACACTGTGATTGGTGGTCTGTCTAACGAAGTTATACAGAAGCTAGATACCATGAAGCCAGAAACTTTGGGTAGTGCTTCTCGCATTCAAGGGGTAACCCCTGCGGCGATTAGCCAGATTCTAGTACATATGAAAAAGCTAAAATTAGCGCGTAAGAGCGCTTAGCTTTAATGGATAGAGAGAAAATGGATATAGAGCTCTCAGCAGTAGAGCTAACTGAGCGTATGAAAATGCGCTCAGGCCAATCCTACAATAGCCTCGATATCGAATTGAGGTTACTGCGCGAAAAAGCCCGTCTGGCTTGTGGCAAATACAATGCTCATCCAAGCAAAGGCAACTTTAAGCATATCAGTCGTTTATTCCACAAGTTATCCACAGTTGTTATAGAGCCAGGTTTTCAATGCGATTACGGTGGCCAAATATCCTTAGGAAATAACTTCTACGCCAATTTTAATTGTGTATTCCTTGATAGTGCAGCTATTACCATTGGTGATGACGTTATGCTGGGGCCCGCAGTCCACATTTATACGGTTGATCATCCTCGTGATGCCCAAGCTCGAAAGGCAGGTGGTTGTATCGCTAAACCTGTAATTATTGGTAATGGAGTTTGGCTTGGTGGTGGAGCCAAGATACTGCCTGGAGTGACTATTGGTGAGAATGCCATTATCGGCGCCAATGCTGTCGTGACCAAAGATGTAGAAGCGAATACCCGTTTTCTGGGTTGATGTTTTAAAAGCATTAACCACAGAGACTGCATATCTCGATGATAAGAGCTTTTCATCTTTTATGTTAGAATATCCGACTCTTTAAATCGACAGATTCAAGCGCGGCAAATTATGGCTAACTACTCTTCAGCAATTTCCACGGGCGCTACCCAAATGGGTGTTTCTTTAAGCGATCAGCAACTTGAACTCTTGGTTGAGTACTTAGAACTGTTCATTAAATGGAACAAAGCCTATAACTTGTCGGCGATTCGTGACCCCGCACAAATGATTCCACTACACCTATTAGATAGTCTTATCGTGAATTCTTATATTCAAGCTGTGGATAACATTATAGATGTCGGTACAGGCGCTGGTTTACCGGGTATTGTGCTAGCAATTATGAACCCGGAAAAGAAGTTCACTTTGCTTGATAGTAACGGTAAGAAGACACGCTTCCTGTTTCAGGCAAAATTAGCCTTAAAGCTGAATAATGTCACCATTATTAATGAGCGTGTAGAAGCCTATCAACCTGAGCAAGGTTTCGATATGATCGTATCCCGCGCTTTTGCTTCTATCACCGATATGACTTATTGGTGTACGCACTTGTTAGCAGAAAACGGCATTTTCTTAGCCATGAAGGGTCAATACCCCACGGCAGAATTTGCGGCGGTAGCGGATAAATATGAATTAATCGAAAGCCACGAATTAGACGTTCCTGGGGTCGACGGTGAACGTCATCTGTTAGCCTTTAAACCAAAATAATTTAAACATCCCTTATTGTCTGGGCTGCAGGATAGCGAAATGAGCAAAATATTAGTCGTTGCCAATCAAAAAGGTGGTGTGGGTAAAACCACCACTGCAGTTAACCTGTCAGCTTCACTTGCCGCTACTAAGCGCAAAGTGCTTATGGTCGACCTTGATCCTCAAGGTAATGCGACAATGGGCTGTGGTATTGATAAGCATGATTTAGAGCTGTCTCTCTATGATGTATTAACCGCTAAGTGCAATATTGCGGATGTTATCATGGCTGCCGGAAATGGAGGCTTTGACGTAGTACCCACCAATTCAGATTTAACCGCGGCTGAAGTTGAGCTGATGAGTATGCCGCAACGAGAGACGCGTTTACGTACTGCGCTAGCCGAAGTGAGTGCTAACTATGATTACATTATTATTGACTGTCCGCCGTCATTAAGCATGTTAACGGTCAATGCTATGGTCGCTGCGCAAGGTGTTTTGATTCCGATGCAGTGTGAGTATTATGCCTTGGAAGGTTTGTCGGCTCTGATGCAAACCATTGAAAAGATTAAATCTAGTTTAAACCCTGAATTGGTTATTGAAGGTATATTGCGCACTATGTATGACCCGCGCAACAGTCTTACGACGGATGTGTCGACACAGTTGATTACGCATTTTGGTGATAAGGTCTACAGCACCGTCATTCCACGTAATGTACGTCTAGCAGAAGCACCAAGTTATGGGCTTCCCGTGTTAGCTTATGACAAAAATTCTCGTGGCGCAGTGGCTTATTTAGCGTTGGCTGGTGAAATGAATCGTCGTACGAAGAGTAAGAAAAGTGCTGCTAAAAAAGCAAGTACAAATAAAGTGATAAATAAAGCGGCTGGTACAACAACCAGCAAAAGCGCAACTAGCCAAGCATAAGCGCCGCTAGCACTCAAAATTATTGGAAATTAGCATGTCAAAGAAACGTGGCCTAGGTCGTGGCCTCGATGCATTATTAGGTGATGCATTAGCGCAAAATAAATCTGCAACGGATGCTGCGGGTACTACTGAAGTGAGCATACAACCGAATGAGGTTGATAAGCACAATGGTGGTATTAAACATTTGCCGGTTGAATTCATTCAGCCAGGGCAATACCAGCCACGTAAAGACATGCATCAAGAAGCATTAGAAGAGCTTGCGGCTTCTATTAAAGCGCAAGGTTTAATGCAGCCGATCGTTATTCGTCCACTCCCGAGTAAAGAGTCTAATCAAGAGCCAGGCAAAGACGCTCGTTATGAAATCATTGCTGGTGAGCGTCGTTGGCGTGCAACTCAACTTGCGGGTCTTGATACGGTACCTGTGATTATTAAAGATGTTCCTGATGATGCCGCGATTGCGATGTCTTTAATCGAGAACATTCAGCGTGAAAATCTAAACTCGATGGAAGAAGCCCAGGCCCTTTATCGTTTACAGCAAGAATTCGAACTGACTCAACAAGAAGTTGGGGATGCGGTGGGTAAATCCCGCGCGACGGTGGCTAACTTATTACGCTTAATGCAGCTTAATGACGATGTGAAAATCATGCTAGAACGTGGCGATATAGAAATGGGTCACGCGAAAGCACTATTAGGGTTACAAGATCAAAAGCAAAGCGAAGCCGCCCGCTATGTTATTACAAAAGACATGACGGTACGCCAAACAGAAGCGCATGTGCGCAACTTGCAGAATGAAGTAAAGCCGAAAGAAAAAGCCCGTCCTAATCCCGATATCCAGCGTTTAGAACGCACATTAGGTGAACGCTTAGGGGCTAATGTAGCGATTCAGCACTCAGCCAAAGGTAAGGGTAAGCTGGTGATTAATTACAGCAGTCTTGATGAGTTAGATGGGATTTTGGCTCATATTCAATAGCGCGTATTGGTCTAAAAAATAATAAACCAATACCTATCAATAATTAAATCAACCTAAAGGCCAGCTTTAGGTTGAAGATTGTGACGCAAATCAATATAATCCATGCGCCTAAAATTGTAGGCGAAAGAGAGGTCTTCCGTGACATCGATAGCTAGACCTCCGGTTTATCGCATTGCCATAATGCAGTTTTCTTTAAGCATAATTATCGCGTTATTCGCCTTGATTCATAGCTTTGAAGCGGGTTATTCAGCCTTGTTAGGTGGTTTAACCTGTGCAATACCCAGTGGGTATTTCATTTGGCGGGCGTTTAAATACAGCGGTGCTCGATCTGTTGATCAGGTCGTATTGTCGTTTTATCGAGGACAGTCGTGGAAATTCGTTCTCACCGCAATGAGTTTTGCAGTGATATTTTCTCGAGTAGATCCTTTGAATCCCTGGGCATTGTTTGGGGCGTTCATCACAGTGCAGTTTAGTCACGTGATGGCAGCAAGAATTGCGAAGCTCTGATGACTTCATTCTGAGAATGAATTGATCAGAGCTTTTAACACTTTTTTAAACTTAAGATTGAGAGTGAAAGATGGCAACTGATGCTACTAGTTACATCCAACACCACCTTACCAATCTGACCTACGGCGAGTTACCAGCAGGGTACGAGCGTGTAGAAGCAGATGGTTCGATAGTGGAGTTGACGGAAGCGACTTGGACTTTAGCTCATAGCGGGCAAGAAGCCGCTGATATGGGTTTTTGGGCATTTCATGTGGATTCATTAGGTTGGTCTGCAGGTTTGGCTTTGCTATTGATGTTCATTTTTGGCCGAGCGGCTAAAAATGCGTCAACAGAGACGCCAAGCGGTCTACAAAGTTTTGTAGAATTGTTATTAGAATTTATCAATAACACCGTTAAAGAAGCTTTTCATGGTAGTAGTAAGTTAGTAGCGCCTTTGGCACTGACTATCTTCGCTTGGGTCTTTATGATGAACGCTATGGATTTGATTCCAGTTGACGTTCTACCGACTATCTTTGGTGCATTTGGTGTTCACTTCATGAAGGTTGTACCTTCTACGGATGTAAACATCACTCTAGGCATGTCGATTACGGTGTTCGCATTGATGATCTTCTACAGCATTAAAATTAAAGGCATTACTGGCTTTATTGGCGAGTTGACACTTCATCCGTTCAACTCAAAAAATATGTTCATTCAGGCATTATTTATCCCTGTGAACTTCTTCTTGGAATCTGTTGCTCTACTGGCTAAGCCTATCTCACTAGCTCTTCGTTTGTTCGGAAACATGTATGCAGGGGAGATGATCTTCATCTTGATCGCATTAATGTTCTCGGGCGGTATCGCGTTGGCTCTATTGGGTGGTGTCTTACAATGGGCTTGGGCAGTATTCCATATTCTAGTGATCACGTTGCAAGCGTTCATTTTCATGATGTTAACCATCGTGTATTTGAGCATGGCACACGAAGATCATTAATTTTTTAAACGTTTTACTCACTAACTTTCAATACAATTGGAGATAATTATGGACGCAGGTCTAGTTTATATCGCAGCAGCTCTTATGATCGGTTTTGGTGCCCTTGGTACTGCTATCGGTTTTGGTTTACTTGGTGGACGCCTTCTTGAAGGTACAGCTCGCCAGCCAGAGCTTGGTCCTATGCTACAAGGTAAAATGTTCCTAATCGCAGGTCTATTGGATGCTGTTCCAATGATCGGTGTTGGTCTTGGTTTGTTCTTGATGTTTACCAAAGCCTAATTTCATTTTATTTAAGAGGGCTCTGGCATGAACATTAATGCAACTTTGATCGGCCAGATCATTACTTTCGCAATCTTCGTGGCGTTTTGCATGAAGTTTGTTTGGCCTCACCTTATTGGTGCAATGGTTGAACGCGAAAAGAAAATTGCTGACGGCCTAGATGCTGCTAATCGCGCTACTCGTGACTTGGAACTTGCTCAACAAAAAGCAGGCGAACATTTACGTGAAAGCAAAGAGAAAGCTGCAGAAATCATTGAGCTAGCTAACAAGCGCGCTAACCAAATCATCGATGAAGCGAAAGACGCTGCTCGTGAAGAAGGTTCTCGTTTGCAAGCTGCAGCTCAAGCTGAAATTGAGCAAGATGTGAATCGTGCTAAAGAAGGATTGCGTCAACAGGTTGCTGCTCTTGCAGTAGCTGGTGCATCCAAAATCTTGGCAAAATCAGTTGATGAAGCAGTTCATAGCGAATTGCTTGATCAGTTGGCTAACGAGCTTTAAGCGAGGAAGCCATGGCTGAATTAACCACTCTTGCGCGGCCTTATGCCAAAGCAGCTTTTGCAGAAGCAATAGAGCAGAATGCTCTAGTACAGTGGTCTGACATGTTATCGATTGCGACTCAGTTCGCAACCGATGACGAGTTGGCTAAAGTACTAGTCCATCCGTCTCTTACTGCTGAGCAACAAGCTACGGCATTAACCGACTTGTGCGGTGACAAGTTAAATCAATCAGGAAAAAATTTCCTGATGATTCTAGGCGAAAATAAACGTCTAACTTTGTTACCACAAATTGTTGAAGCCTTTGAAGAATTAAAAGCAGCACAGGAACACGCTATTGACGTGACTGTAACCTCTGCTTTTGAACTAACAGACGCACAACAAGAAACATTGTCTCTAGCACTGAAAAACAAATTACAGTGCGACGTACGATTAACGAGCGAAGTTGACCAATCATTGGTTGGTGGCGCTATTATTCGTGCTGGAGACTTAGTCATCGACGGCTCTGTTCGCGGTAAGCTAGCGAAGCTAGCCGAAGCAATGGACACCTAGTTGAGGGATGAATTAGCATGCAGCAACTGAATCCATCTGAGATCAGCGAAATCATTAAGAAGCGCATCGATAACCTTGATGTTACTTCTCAAGCCCAGAATGAGGGCACCGTTGTATCAGTATTCGACGGTATCGTTCGTATCCATGGTCTTGCCGACGTAATGTACGGTGAGATGATTGAATTTGAAGGCGGTAAATACGGTCTTGCGCTTAACCTAGAGCGTGACTCTGTAGGTGCAGTAGTTCTTGGTGATTACAAGACTATCGCTGAAGGCCAAACCGCTAAATGTACTGGCCGTATTTTAGAAGTACCTGTAGGCGAAGCTATGCTTGGCCGCGTTGTAGACGCATTAGGTACTCCAATTGACGGTAAAGGTCCTATTGAAGCTGAAAGAACTGCTCCTATTGAACGTGTTGCACCTGGTGTAATTTCACGTCAAAGCGTAGATCAGCCTCTTGAAACTGGTTATAAAGCAGTAGATTCCATGGTACCTGTTGGTCGTGGTCAACGTGAGTTGATTATTGGCGATCGCCAGACTGGTAAATCTGCAATGGCTATCGACGCCATCATTAACCAGAAAGGCACCGGTGTTAAATGTATTTATGTAGCTATCGGCCAAAAGCAATCTTCTATAGCAGCAGTTGTGCGTAAGTTAGAAGAGCATGGCGCGATGGAACACACCATTATTGTTGCCGCGGGCGCATCTGAATCAGCTTCAATGCTGTATCTTGCTCCATACGCGGGTTGTGCAATGGGTGAATACTTCCTAGATAAGGGCGAAGATGCCTTGATCGTATATGATGATTTAACCAAGCAAGCTTGGGCTTATCGTCAGATCTCACTATTGTTGAAACGTCCTCCGGGTCGTGAAGCATATCCTGGTGATGTTTTCTATCTTCACTCACGTCTATTAGAACGTGCTTGTCGTGTGAACCCTGATTACGTTAAAAAAATCAGTGGCGTTGAAGGAAAGACTGGTTCTTTAACCGCTCTTCCTATCATTGAAACACAAGGCGGCGACGTTTCTGCATTCGTACCAACCAACGTAATTTCGATTACTGATGGTCAGATCTTCCTTGAAACTAGCCTATTCAATGCCGGCGTACGTCCAGCAATGAACGCAGGTATTTCAGTTTCTCGTGTAGGTGGTGCGGCGCAAACTAAAATCATTAAGAAGTTGGGCGGTGGTATTCGTCTAGCTTTGGCTCAGTACCGTGAACTAGCAGCATTTGCTCAGTTTGCTTCTGACCTTGACGACGTTACTCGTGCTCAACTTGAGTTCGGTCAGCGCGTTACAGAGTTAATGAAGCAGAAGCAATATGATCCTATGTCTACTGCGGAAATGGGTTTATCGATTTTTGCTGCTAACGAAGGCTTCCTAGACGACGTTGAAGTAAGCAAAATTGGCGATTTCGAAGCCGCTTTATTGTCCTATGCCAACAGCGAATTCGCTGACCTAATGGCTAAGATCAATGTTAAAGGCGACTACAACAAAGATATCGCAGCTGGGCTAAAAGAGTTACTTGAGAAATTCAAAGCAACTCAGGCTTGGTAGTTTTGTGAACTGAAGTTGGGTTGTAAGACCCAGCTTTCAATTTAACGTTAATGAGGCAGCTTTTATGGCAGTCGGCAAAGAGATTAAAGAGCAGATAACGAGTGTACAAAGTACACAGAAAATTACTTCAGCGATGGAAAAAGTTGCTGTAAGTAAGATGCGTCGTGCTCAAGCTCGTATGGTTCAAAGCCGTCCATACGCGGATCGTATCCGTGTAGTGATTGGTCACTTGGCTAATGCGAACTCTGAATACCGCCATCGTTATTTGCAAGACCGCGAAGTTAAGCGTGTTGGCTACATCGTGGTGTCTTCCGACCGAGGCCTTTGTGGTGGTTTGAACAATAATGCGTTCAAGCACCTCGTAAAAGATATTAAAGTTTGGAAAGAAAAAGGTGTAGAAGCTTGCTTCTGCCCTATCGGCGCTAAAGCCGTTACTTTCTTTAAAAACTTTGGTGGCAACGTTCTAGCATCCGCCAGCCATTTAGGCGATGCACCAGAACTGGCTAGCCTTATCGGTTCGGTTAAGGCCATGTTAGACGCTTTCGATGCAGGTGATATCGATCGTCTTTACATAGTACGCAACCGTTTCGTGAACACCATGATACAAGCACCTGAAGTGGCTCAATTATTACCACTGCAGGCGCAATCCGATGAAGATCTGAAAGGTCACTGGGATTATATCTACGAACCTGATGCAAAAGAGATCTTAGAAGGTCTGTTATTGCGTTATGTAGAATCTCAGGTATATCAAGGTGTAGTAGAAAACAATGCATGTGAACAAGCAGCTCGTATGTTGGCAATGAAAAGCGCCACCGACAATGCAAATGACATCATTGATGATTTGAACATGCTTTATAACAAAGCACGTCAATCAGCTATTACCCAAGAAATTTCAGAAATCGTCAGCGGTGCTGCAGCGGTATAACGCTGAGCAACGTAGGCTTATAAAATTAAGAGGAAAACGGATATGAGCGGAACTATAGTTCAGATCATTGGCGCCGTTATCGACGTAGAATGCCCTCGCAGCGCTGTGCCGAGAGTATATGACGCACTGACTGTTGACGGTACAGAAACGACTCTAGAAGTTCAGCAGCAGCTGGGCGACGGAATCGTACGTACGATTGCCATGGGATCTACAGAAGGCCTAAAACGTGGTCTTACAGTTACAAATACGGGTTTCCCAATTACAGTACCGGTTGGTGTTGAAACTTTGGGTCGTATTATGGACGTGCTTGGCCGTCCAATTGATGACTGTGGTGAAATCGGAGCGAAAGACTTTGCTTCTATTCACCGTGATGCACCATCGTTTGAAGATCAGGCTGGTTCTACAGACTTGCTAGAAACTGGTATCAAAGTAATCGATTTGATCTGCCCATTCGCTAAGGGTGGTAAAGTAGGTCTTTTCGGTGGCGCTGGTGTTGGTAAAACTGTAAACATGATGGAGTTGATCAACAACATTGCTAAGGCACACTCAGGTTTATCTGTGTTTGCTGGTGTTGGTGAGCGTACTCGTGAAGGTAACGATTTCTACTACGAAATGGCTGAGTCTGGTGTTGTAAACCTAGATGATAAAACCAAATCTAAAGTAGCAATGGTTTATGGTCAGATGAATGAGCCTCCTGGTAACCGTTTACGCGTTGCTTTGACAGGTCTTACAATGGCTGAGAAATTCCGTGACGAAGGTAAAGATGTATTGTTGTTTATTGACAACATTTATCGTTACACTTTGGCCGGAACTGAAGTATCTGCACTGCTAGGCCGTATGCCTTCAGCGGTAGGTTATCAGCCAACTTTGGCTGAAGAAATGGGTGTTCTTCAAGAGCGTATTACCTCTACTAAGAACGGTTCCATTACTTCGATTCAAGCGGTATACGTACCAGCGGATGATTTGACGGATCCATCTCCGGCAACCACATTTGCTCACTTGGATTCTACCGTTGTACTTTCTCGTGACATCGCATCTAAGGGTATCTACCCAGCGATCGATCCACTGGATTCTACTTCACGCCAGTTAGATCCTCTGGTTATTGGTCAAGAGCACTATGACTGTGCTCGTGGCGTTCAGGGTGTTCTTCAGCGTTATAAAGAGCTGAAAGACATTATTGCGATTCTTGGTATGGACGAATTGTCTGACGAAGATAAGCTCTCTGTTAACCGTGCACGTAAGATTGAGCGTTTCTTGTCTCAGCCTTTCCACGTTGCAGAGATCTTCACAGGCGCACCTGGTAAATACGTTTCTCTGAAAGAAACCATCGCTGGTTTCCAAGGTCTTCTAAACGGTGACTATGATGATCTGCCTGAACAGGCGTTCTACATGGTAGGCACTATTGATGAAGCTGTTGAGAAGGCTAAAAACCTGTAATCAAAGAGGCCAATACTATGACCATGATATCTGTCCATTGTGACATCGTCAGCGCAGAGGAAAGCATTTTCTCTGGGTTGGTAGAAATGGTAGTAGCAGCCGGTGAGTTGGGTGACCTGGGTATTTCCCGTGGTCACGCTCCTTTGCTTACTGCATTGAAGCCAGGTCCTATTCGCATCATCAAACAAGGTGGTGAGGAAGAAGTGATCTACGTTTCAGGCGGTTATTTAGAAGTTCAGCCAAACAATATATCTGTTTTGGCTGATACCGCCTTGCGTGCTGCCGACCTCGATGAGGCCGCAGCATTAGAAGCACAGAAACATGCTCAGAAAGCGTTAGAAAATCAGAGTGCAGACTTTGACTACTCACGCGCTATGTCTCAGTTGGCAGAAGCCGCAGCTCAGTTGCGGACTATCCAGCAGATTCGTAAAAAGCTGGGCAAGTAATTCTAGTTTAACTAGAAATCTTGCTTCTAAAAAACCGAATCCCAGTAATGGGGTTCGGTTTTTTTATGCCTGTGATTTATTAAATTAGCTCACTTGTAAGCTTATTAATTCATCAGACCAAGTATCCAATACTTCTCTAAAAGGCTTATCGAGTAACGCCAGATCAAATTGATCGAACAGATTTTTAATTTCTAATCCTAGTTCGGTATCCCCAGTAATCTTTAACTTACGATTAAAGAATAAGGTATCGGGATCAATTTTTTGTGAAGCCATTAATACCAACGCATCCACAGATGCACTGAAAACCACATCAGGCTCTGAGCTGATAGATAAGGACTCAGCCTTATCCATCATCACCAGCTGCTGACCTACTTTGCTGAAATACCACTTTGCTGATAAATCTCTAATCTCAACTTCAACAACCTTGTCATCCAAAAAATCAATCTCGTGATCATCCATAAATGGCTGACTTAAGCGTTTAACTTGATGTAAGACAAAGTAGTTCTCAACCTTAGTCGGCATAATCTTGTGCGCTATCGATAGCAATGCCGCAGAGTTTTCTACGATCTTTTGCTTAGCCTTACTAAAAAGGCGCGTTGGCACTGCCTCTTTAAGTGAAGGACTATTTAGAACAGCCCTATTTGGCATCAATTTTTGTAATAGCATAATAGATCCGTAAAGCTCAATGAGTGGGGATTAGAGCTTAGTTTACTGGGCCTTGCTGATGATGCCTTAATCAAGATCAAGAAACAGCATAGAGTCTTTTATGGAGAGATTATGGAACTATTAAGTCCCGCAGGTAGTTTGCCAGCGCTTAAAGCAGCGGTTGATGAAGGCGCAGATGCGATTTATCTCGGTTTGAAGAATGACACTAATGCCCGTCATTTCGCAGGCTTAAATTTTACCGATAAAACCATGACTCAGGGGGTTAATTACGCCCACGATAGAAACCGCCGAGTACATGTGGCGGTGAATACCTTTGCTCATCCAGATCGCAGTCAGGCATGGTTTGATGCGGTAAAGAAGACTTATGATATGGGGGCTGATGTCTTGATAGCCTCTAATATTGCAGTTTTAGAGCACGCAGCAACTCATTATCCAAAGCTCGAACTGCACCTTTCCGTACAAGCAGCGGCGACGAATGTAGCGGCGATTAACTTCTTCAAGCAATTTGGTATCAGTCGCGTTGTTTTACCTAGAGTACTTTCTTATCAGCAAGTAGCTAACCTTGCCCAAGATACGGATATAGAGCTGGAAGTTTTTGCTTTTGGCAGCCTATGTATCATGGCGGAAGGGCGCTGTTACTTATCGTCTTATATGACGGGGGAATCTCCCAATACCGCGGGTGCATGTTCACCAGCGAAGTTTGTTCGCTGGCAAGAAACTGATCAGGGCTTAGAAAGTCGATTGAACGATGTATTGATTGATCGTTTTGCCGAAGGGGAAAACGCCGGTTATCCTACTTTATGCAAAGGCCGCTTTAACGTGGAAGGGGAAGTGACCCACGCCTTAGAAGAGCCCACTAGTTTAAATACCTTGAGCCTATTACCGCAGCTGAATAATATTGGTATCAGTGCCTTGAAGATCGAAGGTCGTCAGCGTAGCCCTGCTTATACTAGGCAGGTTACTAAAACTTGGCGTCAGGCGATTGATGCAATGAAGAAAAATCCTGAAATGTTTCAAGTGAAAAAAGAGTGGGATCAATGCTTGAGCAGTTTGTCGGAAGGTTCGCAAACAACGCTTGGCGCTTATGAACGGACTTGGCAATAGGAGCAGGTATGGAACTCTCTATGGGGAACATCCAATTTTATTGGGATAAAGAAACGACATCCGACTTCTATCAAAAAGTTGCTGATTCTGATGTCGAGCATGTTTATCTAGGTGAATCGGTCTGTTCAAAGCGGCGTGAACTAAGATTGGAAGATTGGCTTGAGATTGGTCGAGAGCTGACAAATAAAGGTAAATCAGTGGTGCTTTCGAGCCTCGCGTTATTAGAATCTAAAAGCGAATTGGCAACGCTAAAGAAGGTTTGCCTTAATGGCGAACTGAAAGTAGAGGCGAATGACTTTGGTGCGGTAGAGATTTTATCCGAGGCTAAAATCCCTTTTATTGCAGGGGCAGCACTGAATATTTATAATCAGCATGATTTAAAAGTGCTATTAGCTCGCGGCATGCAACGTTGGGTAATTCCGGTTGAATTATCTAGAGACTGGTTAGTGAATGTGATTGCCGGCTGTGAAGAACTGGGCATTCGCGAGCAGATAGAAACCGAGGTCTATGGATACGGCTATTTACCGTTAGCGTATTCGGCTCGTTGTTTTACTGCACGCTCAGAAGATCGGCCAAAAGATCAATGCGCTCTATGCTGCATTAAATATCCAGAGGGGCGTAAGATCGATAGTCAGGAAGGGTTGGAATTGTTTCGGATGAATGGTATTCAAACCATGTCGGGTTCAATTCAAAATTTAATTAATGATTTGCCTTCAATGGCAGGCTTAGTCGACATCGTTCGTATTAGTCCACATTCGATGGCAGCACTTGATTGGGTCGACAAATTCAGGAATGCATTAGAGGATAAAGCTCGTATTCCGCTAGAGGGTTTCTGTAATGGGTATTGGCATAAAATAGAAGGCATGAAGGCTATTCAGTAGAGTAGAAATAGCCTTCAAAAGTAGTCTAGTGCTAAAGCGATTAACCATCCTTGTTAATTCGCTTTGTTAATTCACTCAAAACTTCAGAGTACTTGTCATTATTCACCTGACAAGTGCCTGCATTTCTATGACCACCACCTTCGTGCTCTAGACAAAGTTCACCGATATGGGTTTTATGGCTGCGGTTAATGATAGAGCCGCCAATGGCGAATACTGTATTCTGTTTTTTCAAACCCCAGAGTACATGAATAGAAATATTCTGCTCAGGGAAGAGGGCGTAAATCATAAAGCGGTTACCCGCATAGATGGTTTCTTCATCCCGTAAATCCAATACGACTAAATTATCAAGGATAGAGGTGCAGCTCTTGAGTTGCTCTTCAAACTGCTGCCTATGGCTGTTATAGAGTTCGACTCTTTCTTTAACATCTTCTAATTGTAAAATTTGCTCGATGTTGTGATCACGACAGTAATCGATAAGCTCCATCATGAGCTGGTAGTTACTGACACGGAATTCTCGAAAGCGGCCTAAGCCGGTACGGGAATCCATCAAAAAATTAAGTAATACCCAATCCTTGGGATGAAGAATCTCTTCCTTACTAAACTGTGCAGAGTCAGACTTATCGACGGCTTCCATCATCTCAACGGAGATTTCAGGGAAGCGTGTTCCTCCGCCGTAATAGTCATACACCACTCGTGCTGCGGAAGGGGCATCGACATCAATAATATGATTGTCGGGCTCGTTATCCCCGCGGCGCTTTATTTCGGATGCATGGTGGTCAAAGCTAAGGTGGCAACCTGCCACATAAGGGAGGTTGGTGGTGATGTCGCTGGGGCCAATTTCAATAATGCCATCTTGCATATCTTTGGGATGAACAAAGAGTATGTCATCGATCATATCTAAGTCTTTGAAAAGAACGGCACAGACTAGGCCATCAAAATCACTACGCGTTACTAAACGAAATTTCTGCTCTGCCACTGTGCTCTCCAAAAACAAATATCCTTTGTCCTTAGCATAGTAGAGATTTTGAGCTGAGCTAGAAATTGCCTACAAAGCATTCCATAAAGTATCGAACATCATTTGATGGGTGCCAGAGATAGCATCGCTATCAATTACGACCGCGACAGGGAAGTCGTTTTTAGTCAGGCTGATCATCGCGACTTTAGGTGGATAGATGGCAATATAAGAGGCATTCCCTTCTCCTTTCATCCACTTGCGTTCGGCCAATTCAGCTTCTTCGCCACCTTCACCAATGGCCAATACCCGTACGAATATACCTTTGGCAATACGTTGCTTGGTGAACGTTGGAAAAGGTCGATATAAATGCTCACGCAGCGCTTGCGTAGAGATCACAGAATACGCTTTGCCAGCCTTATCGGTTGAGCTGAGAATATCCTTCAATACATATTCAACACCTTCATCCCCTTCGTAGAAGCGTACGTTACTGGTGGCAAATTCGGGTTTCAAATGACGTAGGGCAGGAATAATTTCGGTCTTTAAGCTAGCGAGGGTTGCTTCCAGCTCTTGGTGCTTTTCTTCGGCGAGGGCTAGTAGGCGAGAAGGGTCTTCCGCCTGGAAAATACGGCGCTTACCTTTCGGCAAATAATTTACGATGCCCTTTTTAACTAAGACTTTAAGGGTTTCATAAGTACTGCCACGATTAATATCTGTTTTTGCCGCTAAGTCTCTAATGGAAGCAGGACCCAGCTGTAACAGTGCATGGTAGATATTGATTTCTCGAGTGCTCAAGCCAAGGTTTTCCAAAACAGATAAATTCATAATAATTTCAATCATATATAACAGTTAACCATTGTCATTTATTTTATGACAAATGCAATTGTAAATGAATAGAAAGTGAATAGACTGAGGCAAAATCGAACAACGCGTCATAAAATTAGCGACAACTAATGCTAATTTCGTAAAATTTAAACATGGAAGCTATCTATCAGCATGACTATTGATGTCGTAGTACTCGCAGCGGGCCAAGGCTCGCGCATGAAATCCCAATTACCAAAAGTTCTTCACCCTATTGCTGGCAAGCCAATGCTCGCTCATGTATTGGATAGCGCCAAAGCCATCAATGCTGATGCAATGCACATAGTGATTGGCCACGGTGCAGAGAAAGTTAAAGCCGCGTTTGCCGCAGAAGAGAACCTGACATGGGCTTTGCAGGCAGAGCAGAAAGGTACGGGTCATGCGGTGATGATGGCTTTAGATTCTTTGGCCGCGGAAGGCACAACGTTAATTCTTTATGGTGATGTACCGCTAACTCAGCCAGAAACATTACAATCATTGATTGAACTCGCCAACGATAAGCAGCTGGGTTTATTGACCGTGAATATGGCCGATAGCTCAGGTTATGGCCGTATTGTTCGTGATGCTAATGACAAAGTGACTGCCATTGTTGAGCATAAAGATGCCAATCCAGAGCAGCTTTTAATTAAAGAAGTCAATACCGGTATTCTTGCCGTACCAACGGCCAAGTTACATCAGTGGTTGCCTGAATTAAGTAACGATAATGCGCAGGGCGAATATTACCTGACCGACATTATTGCTATGGCCGTAAAGAATGGTCTTACGGTAGAAACGCTACAGCCTGCTAACGAACAAGAAACCTACGGTGTTAATAACCGACAGCAGCAAGCCGAGCTTGAGCGCTGGTATCAAACTCAGCAAGTGAATGCCTTGATGGCGCAAGGTGTGACTGTTTTAGACCCTAGCCGTTTGGATATTCGCTTGGGCGCAAATGCCAATACGGGTTTAACCGTCGGCAACGATGTGGTCATCGATATCAACGTGATCCTTGAAGGTCAAGTTACCTTGGGTGACGGCGTAGAGATTGGGCCAAATTGCATTATTAAAAATTCGACTTTAGCAGCGGGCACTAAAGTTGAAGCCTTCTCTCATATTGAAGATGCTCAAGTGGCTAAGTCTTGTGTGATCGGTCCTTATGCGCGTTTGCGTCCTGGTGCTGATCTTGCTGATGGCGCCAAGGTCGGTAACTTCTGCGAAGTGAAAAAATCTAAAATCGGTGCCGGTGCGAAAGTAAACCACCTCACCTATATCGGTGATGCTGTTATTGGTGCGAATGCCAATATCGGTGCTGGTACGATTACTTGTAATTACGATGGAATGAATAAATTCAAAACGGAAGTTGGTGAAAATGCTTTTATTGGTTCCAACTCTTCGTTAGTAGCCCCAGTAAAAATTGGTGCTAATGCAACCGTCGCTGCCGGCTCAACAGTCACTAAAGACGTTGCTGATGAAGAATTAGCGGTTGCTCGTGGTAAGCAAAGAAATATCAGTGGCTGGCAGCGTCCAGTGAAGACTGAAAAATAAATAGAAATAGTCGCTGTATTAAACGGAAGATATAAAAATGTGCGGAATTGTTGGTGCTATTGCACAGCGTAATGTAAGTGAAATTTTATTAGAAGGCCTACGTCGCCTTGAATACCGTGGTTATGATTCTGCGGGACTTGCGATCTTAAATGCAGAAGGTGATATTCAGCGCACCCGTGCATTGGGTAAAGTGATTGAATTAGAAAAAGCCATTACCGCCGAAACGGATGGTAAAGGCTTAGCGGGCACTATTGGTATTGCTCATACTCGTTGGGCAACACACGGTGTGCCTAGTGAAGCCAATGCGCATCCACACATGTCATCAGACGATGTGGTCTTGGTACACAATGGCATTATTGAAAATTACCAAGATTTAAAAACAGAACTTAAAGCACAAGGGTATGTGTTTAATTCTGAAACCGATTCAGAAGTTGTTATTCATCTAATTCATAGAGAATTACAGCAGCATGATTTTGCTCAAGCGGTTAAGAATGCCATCAGCCATCTTGAAGGCGCTTATGCATTAGCGATTATGCAAAAAGGCAATCAAGACGAACTATGGGTTGCTCGCCAAGGTTCACCGCTAGTGATTGGTGTTGGCATGGATGAGTTTTATGTTGGCTCTGATCCGTTAGCATTACTACAAGTCACCGACCGTTTTATTTATCTTGAAGAAGGCGATTTAGCGCATATCACTCGTGAAAATCTGACGATTTTAGATAAAGATTATCAGGTCGTTGATCGTGAAATCATCGTATTTGATCACAAAATCGGTACCGCAGATAAAGGTGAATATAAGCATTTTATGCTGAAAGAAACCTTTGAGCAGCCAACAGTTATTAAGCAGTGCTTAGCAGGTCGTATTTCAGCAACGAAAGTTTTGGATCAGACTTTTGGCGTTAATGCGGCTGAAGTATTAGATAAGGTTGAAGCGGTTCAGATCATTGCTTGTGGTACCAGTTACCATTCAGGCATGGTGGCAAAATACTGGATTGAAAAATATGTTGGTATTCCTTGTCAGGTTGAAGTCGCCAGTGAATTCCGTTATCGCCATACGGTAATCGCTAAAAATACTCTGTTGATTACTATTTCTCAATCAGGAGAAACCGCTGATACGCTTGCCGCTTTACGCAAAGCAAAAGAGAAGGGCATATTAGCCAGCATGGTGGTCTGTAATGTACCGGGTTCTTCTTTGGTTCGTGAATCTGACCTTTGCCTAATGACCAATGCAGGTCCTGAAATTGGCGTTGCTTCAACCAAGGCTTTCACTACTCAGCTAACGTCTTTGTTGCTTCTTACGGTTGCGCTAGGGAAGCGTAATGGCATGAGCGAAGCCGCTGAAACAGAAATCGTTAAAGCGCTGCATCAATTACCGGGTTTTGTGGAACAGGCTCTTTTATTGGACCCAGTAATTGAGAAAATGAGTCAGTTATTTGCTGACAAACACCACAGCTTATTTTTAGGTCGTGGCCCAATGTTCCCTATTGCTCAAGAAGGGGCGTTGAAGCTAAAAGAAATTTCTTACATTCACGCCGAGGCGTATCCTGCCGGAGAACTTAAGCATGGTCCATTAGCCTTGGTTGATGAAGACATGCCGATTGTAACGGTAGCGCCAAAGAATGACTTATTAGAAAAACTGATTTCTAATTTGGAAGAAGTGAAGGCGCGTGGTGGTGAGTTGTTTGTATTTGCTGATGAATCAGTGAACTTACATGATCTAGATGAACAGCATTTAGTATCGTTACCAACAGTGCCAAGCTGCTTAGAACCGATTGTTTATATCATTCCTTTGCAATTATTGTCTTATCACGTAGCGGTATTGAAAGGTACAGATGTGGATCAGCCACGTAACTTGGCTAAGTCAGTAACCGTCGAGTAAATGCGAGGTATTTAGCCTCTAGTTGTGGGAGAGTAATAAAGTATCACCCCAAGTATTAAAGTATCATACTGAGTAATAAAGTTGCATACTAAAGCCGCTGGAGCTAATCTGTAGATAAGTTAGTGATGGCGGCTTTGACTGTTATGGGAAAGAAAAACTACTGGAACTCCGAGGTCAAAAATACCCGCTGGATAAAAGAGGGTCGTGGGCTTGGGGCTGGAAAAGATTACAAGCCCTGGCTAACAGTTCGAGACGTTCCTTCAGATGGACGGTCTCATAGGATCTTTGGTCATTTAACGCAACGTACCCATCATTTACTATCAGATATAGAATTAGCTTCCTTTCTTTTGCTTCAATGGCGTCAAACAACGACAGATATTCGTGAACAATTCCCGTTAGACCTTGCCCTTACCAAAGTAATTTCTACAGAGTGCGGAATTCAGCACCCAGCACAAAACGGTATACTGCAATATATGAGCAGTGATTTTTTAGTGTCGACTAATGAAAGTGCCTTATCAAGTTTTGCCATTCAGGCAAAATCTCAAACAGACCTGCTAAAACCAAGAACAATAGAAAAACTGGAAATTGAGAGGCGCTTTTGGAAGGAAAAAGGTATTCCGTGGTTTCTGATAACTGAGCAGGCAATACCTAAAGTAGCCTTCACCAATATCGAGTGGTTATACAATTTACAGCATAGGGCTGTAAATCATGAAGAAGAAATGGTGTATTTTGAATTTTTTAATAAGCAGGTGTCGGATCACTCTAATTTAACCATCATTGAATTATCAAAACACCTAGACTCTGCCTATGACCTAGAGCTAGGAGAGAGCTTATTTCAGTTAAGGTTGCTATTGGCTCGCCGTTATTTTCATTTCAATATATTGATTCCATTTACTAGGTTGAGATGTTCGGATCTTTTTTCTGAGTCATATAATACCGTTGATGAGGTATTTAATGTTTCAGATTAATGAAGTAGTGCTCCTTGAAGGTAAAAAGTACCGGGTCTTATTAATAGAAGGCAGCTTAGTTATATGGATAGATATAGAGTCTGATAAGGCATTACCTGAGATTGAGCCAGTCGAAAATATTGAGCAATTAATTTTAGAAGAAAAACTAGTTCGAATAGAAGATCCGTATGACTTTTTATCACTGGAGAATCCTGAAAAAGAATCTAAAGCGGCTTTAATTCGTGATAGAAACTATGACCTTATAAAACCTCTAGTAAATAGCTCTAGGTTCTATATTCCGAAGGTTCGATCATCGATCATTAATGAAATATTAGAAACCCAATCAACGACAAAACAAACAATTTACCGTGTTACTCGACAGTATTGGCAATATGGTCAAATGCCAAATGCTTTATTACCTAAATATAGAAATTCTGGTGCTAAGGGCAAAAAAAGACAATCTACTATAAAGCTTGGCAGGCCTCGGATTCATATGCCTGGTACCGGTGTTGTTGTTGATGAAGCGATTGAGAAATTATTTAGGCTTGTAATAGAAAGGTATCTTTTAACAGAGGGCCAAGGAGAGGAAAAGGTTTCATTGCCATATGTCCATAGAAAGCTGAAACAGATTTATGGCCAGTATTTTCCTGATACCCCCGAAAAAGAAAAACCCACTAAGTGGCAGTTAAAATATTTTTTTGAAAGAGAATATGATTATGTTTCAAGGATAACAAAGCGCACGCCTCAAAAGATCTACCGAAAGGATGTAAGACCACTAACAAGTACAGCTACTGTTCAATCAGTTGGGCCTGGATCTCGATTTGAAATAGATGCGACCATTGCAGATATCATATTGGTCTCAGATAAAGACCGAACACAACCCATTGGTAGGCCGATATTATATATCGTGGTAGATGTCTTTTCTCGATTTATTGTGGGCTGGTATATTGGCTTTGAGAACCCTTCTTATGCAGCGGCTATCCAGTCATTGCATTTAGCAATGACTGATAAAAATGAATATCTAAAAGCTAGAGGGTTTAACATAGAAAATTTAGAATGGCCTAATCCTGGGCTGCCAGAAGCTTTATTAGCAGATAGAGGTGAATTAATTGGACATCAGATCGAGGGATTAGAGTCGAGTTTTAAGATACGAATTGAAAATACGCCTCCGTACAGGGGAGATGCAAAGGGAATTGTTGAGCGTAAGTTTAGATCAGTTCAAGCAGACTTTAAGCCATTCGCCCCTGGTATTGTAGAAGGATCAAAAGTTAGAAAACGGGGCGGTAAGAACTACTGGCTGGACGGGAAGCTGACGATTTCAGAGTTTGAAGAAATCATCATAACCTCAATTGTGATGCATAACTTTGTGGATCCAATGAGTAAGTACGATAGATCTGACGATATGCCTGCTGATTTACCAAGCATCCCTTGCCATCTATGGAGTTGGGGATTACAAAATAGAACGGGACGTCTTAGGAGAGCCACTGCAAGCACTGTACGAATAGCCCTTTTGCCTAGAGGTATAGCTACAACTTCTGAGAAGGGAGTGTGTGCGTTCGGTTTGTATTATTCTTCAGCTGAGGTGTTAGCGTCTGGCTGGTTGCATCGGGTCGCGACTACAAATAGACCAGAGAAAATCACCTTTGCTTATGACCCTAATGTGGCAGATGAAATCTATGTTTTTTCTGATTCAAATGCGTTGAGATATTGGATTTGTAAGCTAACAGACCTTTCTCGAGAATATAGAGGTAGTTCATTTTGGGAAGTATGGCGCAAGCAAAAATTGAAAAAAGAGGCTTTTGCCAAGCAGCAACTTGTTGCCGATAAATCACGTGCTGAATATGAAAATAGAATTGAAAGCATTATAAAGTCAGCCGTAAAAGAGACGCCTGCCCCCACGATGGCTAACTCTGAGCGGTTAGCAAATGTCGGCAAAGCACGATTTTTACAGTTAGAAAAAGAAAGAAAGCAAAAACGCCCAAAGCCACCAGGAAATAGTCTTACAGCAAATGTGACTTCTATTCATGGCTCGTTAGATGAAGATGATGATTACCCAGATTATGACAATGAACTGTTTGATGATGGGGATAACTGATGCAGTTGCCTAAGCACTTCGTAAAAGCTTTATATAAAGAAACCGGGGTTCGGCAATATAATGACAACCCCTTTATTGAAGCTCTGCCGCCAATATTATCTGTTAAGCAAGCAGGTTCTAGTTTAAAAGGGCGCATTGAATATCAGGTTTCTGATCGATTAGCTGAGCCGAAGGTTAGGATGCACATGGTTGTATCGTTATTAGATGATTATTTTCAGCCCCTCTCTCAACATGTGCTTTTAGAAGAACGCCTTGGCATGATGATGCGCAGAGGTTATGTGGGCAGGAATATTAATGACGGTACCCTTAATCAAAAATTGCAGGAAGGCTATGAATTAATAAAAGCGGATGGCAGCAAACCCGTTAATTTTACCACGGAAAAAACCACAGCACGAAGCATGTCATTAATCGGGATTTCTGGAAGTGGTAAAAGCAGTTCATTGAATCGTATTCTAGATACCTATCCACAAGTAATTTTTCACGAAACTAGCAATTATATTCAGATTACATACCTTAAAATTGAATGTCCTAGCAATGGCGACCTAGAAAGTTTATGCCTTAATTTTTTTAGTGCGGTCGACAGTATTTTAGACACCGATTATGAACGTAGGTATGCAAAACAGCGTTTGTCACTGCCTAAGATGCTCGCGTTGATGCGACAAACAGCTAATAATCGAGCAATTGGTATTTTAGTTATAGATGAAATACAAAGGCTAAGTCAGGTGCGCTCTGGCGGAAAAGAACAAATGTTGGAATTTTTTGTCGAGCTGGTAAATCAGGTTGGCATCCCAGTTGTTCTTATTGGTACGCCAAAGGCTCGACCCATATTTGAATTGGAGCTTCAGTCAGGCCGCAGAAGTGCAGGCCTTGGCTCTATATACTGGGAAACAATTCCTCAGTTCATTGAAAAAAAAGGTAAAGGGCGTATTGATAACCCCAACTGGGTTAGATTTACAAACGATTTATGGAAATACCAGTGGCTCAAACATGGCGATGACTCGCTTACAAATGACATACGACAATGCTGGTATGAGCTATCGCAAGGTGTATTAGATATCGTTGTAAAGCTGTTTGTACTTGCTCAACTCAGGGCTATTTCGAACAAACGAGAGCGTATTACCGTAGGGATGTTAAAGTCAGTTTATGAGCAAGAATTAAAGCCTGTCCACCCTATGTTAAATGCTCTGAAGTCAGGTAGCGCTGAACTTATAGCGAAGTATTCAGATTTACGTGTTATCGATATAGAAAAGCGGCTTGTGCAGTTAGGAGAATCAATAGTGTCCTCTGTTCAAAAGGAGGAAGAGCAACTTTTTGGTGGTAATAATGATGCACTCAGGCTCTATAACCTGATGAGCCAGCTTGATGAAGGATACGATAACAGTATCTTGGTGCCTTTAGTTAAAAGGATTTTCAAAGAGCAGCCAGAATTAAAATTTTCGAAAATGCTGCCAGTATTAATTAACTGGTATGAAGAATCTTTGCAAAGCACATCAAACAAGAAAACATCATTACTTAAGAAAGTGAAGCGTCAAGAGTGGTTCGATTTAGAGAGCGAAGATTTACGCTATTTGTTTGATATGAATAAATCAGAAAAAACAGACTTATATGAAACGTTTGAAGCCCGAGGTCTAATGTTCAACCTTGAAGATTGGGCGGCAGGCTACTAGTGCTGGGCTTTCCCACACCCTATCCGAACGAGTTACTTTACAGCACAATTGCTCGGGCAGGCTTGCATAGCGGAGAGGTTTCTCCAAAGTGTCTTCTTGATGCAGTATTTGGGAATAGAGGAGTTATAGCGACAGTTGATTTACCAAGTCACATTCGCAGTATTGCAGATCAATACCCACCCTCACTTGATTTGACAAGCAAGAGGCTGATAAATAACCATTCTTTGTGGCCTGTCTACGCGCCTTTTATTCACAACAAGCGTAGAGCTAAAATTGAAGTATGGATGCTAAATTCATTCCGCAGTTCTGTTCATTTCTCATCTGGTATATCATCCTCACGCATAAAGACTAAACAATCTCTCTTAATTTGTCCTAATTGTGTTACTGAGCAGCAGGCTATATATGGCGAAGGTTATTGGGATCGACGCTGGCAGATTCCATTAGTTTTTTGTTGCCCAATTCACGGCCCTCTTCATCAAACCAATATTCAATTAAATGGCGAGCATCGCCATGCGTATATCGCAATTTCTGAAGCGAAAATCATCAATCAACTTCATGTTTCAAATACGGATGTTCGTTTTTCAGAAATTGTTCAGCAGCTATTCAATAATACCGCCATTCTCTCTCCTACTTTTGACCAGTGGACTCAGTTTTATCAAGGACTTGCAATTGACCAAGGTTGCATAAAGGGTAAGCGGATTGATCACAAAAAAATACAGGCGCAGTATTGTAAGTACTGGAGCAAAGACTGGCTTGTACAAACAAACCTGCTTCCTTCTAAAAAAGATAGTTCATGGTTAAAGACTATTTTCCGCAAGCATCGTAAATCCTTTAGTTTTGCTGAACATTTAACGGTTATTGATGCATTGTTTTATGGAGAGGTAGGAGTCAATGATGCAATTCGAAAAGCATTAAAATATCCAGTTAAAAAAGAGGTATTGATTAAAAGCGTTAGTGCAATAGATAGAATTATTTACACCGATCAGTCTAAGTGGCTAGCTTTTCTTGAAGACAGTTCTCCAAAGAATGCTAGGCAGCAGGCTTCTGCTTTATACGGTCGCTTGTACCGTAATCACTATAACTGGTTGATGCAAATGAACTCTGAGCATCATTGCCATGCGGCACAGATTAATCATAGGGTTGACTGGGGAAGGCGAGATAGAGATACCGCAAGAACTTTGTTGAATCACTGTAACAAAATTGAAGATAATCTGTCATTGCCTCGGTTAAGTAAGTCACATTTATTGCATCAATTATCAAACTCAGCAACTATTGAAAAGAATTTATATCGACTACCTCGTTGTTATGCAGTACTAGAAAGGTATTCAGAGGATAAAACTGAATATCAAGCAAGAAGATTAGCCAGAGCTGTGATTTCCTTTAAACAGCGTGGGCAAGTAATTAAAGAATGGTTATTACTACGAGAAACTGGCTTAAGCAAAGAGCGCATGACCGAGGTTATTAAGAAGCTGTTAAAGGAGATATTAAAGGATGCCTAATGATATGAAATATAAGCATCTTGAAGATGATTCAAACATCTCAGGTATAGGTTCATTATTTCGCGGCGTAGATCGTAAGAATTGGAGTATTAATTTAAACTTTTTTGATAAAAGTAATAGCAGCTTAAATTTTAGCGCCGTTCCGATATTAGCCAGACGCAGAGTCATGAACCCTACCAAGTCAAAGGGTAAGAAGGGAAAGCCTTTTAAGTTTCTCATAACTAATGCCCAAAAATGGCAGGTAGCAAGTCTTAAAGACTGCCCAGCATTCTATAAAGCTCCAAAAGGACAAGATGCAAGCCAGTTATGTTTTATTGCTGAAGTCAAAGGCAGGCGCATATTCATTCCCCAGCTAGAAATGGCTCGGGTGCTTTTTTATCATGATCCTTTTATGGCAAGACTAAGCCTCCAGCACAATGCATTAAATGAAGATTTTTATGTAAAACATAGAGAGAAGCAGTCAGAGATTCATGTGTTAGGAGAGGCAGAGTACCCGCTCTATTATTTTAATAGAGTTGATAATAGACGATTTTTAAGTTGGGTCTTAATGGATGAGCACGCTCGTAAATCGTTTGAAACAATCAGCACTAACCTATTTACGCAGAAATACCGCAAGGGTAGTTATGATCATTGGGACTTCCAATTCACACCTCCACCCTTAGAAGGCGTGGAATTAAGCGTTTCTGGATGGGACGATTATGAGTCTAAAAGTTTTTTCGTGTGGGAAATAAAAAGCTTAAGTGATTTACCATCCTCTTTTTCTGGTGAGGTAAATATTATCCACCCGAAATATGATCGTAATGTGGGCGGACGCCCTGTAAGTGGAAGGGGATCCTTACCAGAGGCTCCAGATCAGTATGAGCTAGATGATCAAGAGCTATCCTCTGTTGATAAAGCGACCATACAATTAATATCAGATACCACTGCGATTAATTTCAAAACACCATTTATAACAAATCGCATCAGTAAGAATATGAGAACTGCCAATGGCATAATAGGAGATGGAGAGAAAGAGGTGCTAGATAACAGTTTAAGTGCCAACGAAAAGGAAGATACGGGGAGCCTACCAGGAGGTACCTGGAATAATTTGGATGACCAAACAGATGACGCACACCTTTACTTAAGTAAGTTCCAGTCGTTTTTGGATATGGTGGGTGTATTGGAAGCAATGCATGGCTGTAAAATAATCGATCAAACAGCTGTGAAGCTACCCAAGCAAGGCAACGGAAAGAAGCATTGGCTAGCCAATACTCAGAATTCTAGGTGCTTAGCTGCGCTTGAGCTGCTTTTTAATGGAAAATCCATAATCCTATTAGAAGTCGATACATCTGATGGCGCTGCAAAGCTCTCTACAATGATGTTAGTAACAGGTGGTGAGGGTTGGGTCATGAAGAACCTAGGTACTATAGCGCAAGGTATTATGCGCAGGTCATTGAGTTGGCCATCCGCGTTATTCCAAAAAGAACTTGGAAAGGACGGTTATCGTGGTATTACTCACCCTCAATCAAAGCACTCAGGTTCGATTGCCCCAGAGGAAATAGCACCTTGGGCCAAGCGCTTCGCTAATAAACTGTCTCAATAATCACATTCATTGAATAGTCCACAATTGTAAATTGATTAGTCTCTATCGAGCGGCGATTCGTATTCTCAATACTCACTGTAGAAGTTTGGTAAGCAGACTTCTGAAGCGAGAGTCGTATTAGTCTAGTAGGCTATTCAGTATTTCTAAGGTAAGCGTCTAGCGAAAGACACCTACTAACCATCCTCTAACTCAGCAAACTTATATTCCACGGCAGCAGACTTTCTACATCGGTCTTGCCCTCGCCGAGTTCTTTTAAAATATTGTGAAGATAATCAAACGGTATTAAACCATTGATTTAGCGGTTTCGATCACGCTATAAAGTACCGCACTGGCTTGTGCGCCCTTGGCTATATTGCTAAACATCCAGTTTTTGCGTCTGATAACAAAAGGTTTGATTGCTCCTTCTGCTCGGTTATTATCAATGTTTAATCTCTGCGGGTTTAACTCGCGTAGCGTAAATCTCGGGGGCTGCCCCCGAGCTGGATAGCGTACAATGACGGAGTCATTGTGGGGTAGTCATTGTGGGGTAGTCATTGTGGGGTAGTCATTGTGGGGTAGTCAGCTTATTATTGATTTACGCAAAAAGACACATTATGTGTTCGGGCTAATGTATCATTTTGTTTGGATTCCTAAGTATAGGAATAAGATTTTTGTTGAACCTTATCGATCAGATCTAAAAGCAATCATTAGAAAGGTTGGCTATGATGATTAAGCCACTATAGACATTGAAATAGTCGAGCTGGAAGTTCCTGTCGATCATATTCATATGGTTGTTAGGACAGAACCGAAGATAGCGCCATCTTATGTGATGCAGGTTATAAAGAGCATATCTGCACGTGAGTTTTTTAGGATGCATCCAGAAATTAAGCGGCAGTACTTTTGGGGTGGTAAGCTTTGGATTCAAAGCTACTTCGTAGAAACAATTGGTAATGCTATGGAGGATGTCATCCGAAAATATGTCCAAAACCAATTAGTGGAGATGGATAATGGTGAACAAAGCAATCAGCAATTAGGCTTGCTTTAAAACTCGGTCGCTTCTTTATCTTCCTTAGCTAATTATTCAGCCATCGCTTTTAGTTTTTTGTGATCCATAATCGTGCTCATTATTTTTACCTTTTTCTAGGTTATAGTTAACAAGCAGCTACACAAATATTTTCACACCCTTCTGTTATCTAGTATTTACAATAGAAAAATCTCATTAGGAATCCGAGAGGAATATACATTACTCTGATCGATCATAAGCCGAATATATATCGGCACTGCCATTCTCACAAATGACTCAGCAAGATGAACAAGAAAAAAGAAGTTAGTCAGTGCAATTAGGCATTATGGCTGACTAGTGCTTGATACCGAGAAACGTCCATGTAGAACGACCCGGTTAGTGCTAATCCATAGTAGAAGCCAATAAAAAAATCTTACTTATTAAAGGCATTGATCTGGGAAAACAGACTGGGCGCTATCGTTTTTGGTTCTGCATAAACAATCTTCGTACCTTGCCAATTTTTTATTTTCTTAAGAATATCGCATCGTATCAACCGTGCCTCATTCTTTGCTGCTTTTACTGATCCAGAACTCAATCTATCAATGCAATCCTGTATTGAAGCAAAGCGTGTGCCAGTATAATATTGATCTAACGCTCGGAGGTGGAGTCCACTTGGCTTGAAATTATATACAAACTCAACCTCTTTAATACTTTTAGATGCTCCCAAGTTCTCAGTACTTCCAATAAGCGGAAAGTTGATTGTGTATTTCCCTCTTCCTCCCACCGTAGCTTCCATGACGCTATCATACGAAATTGCAATATCGATATCGCCAGGAACAATTTTCTCCCATGTACTTTTACTTAAAACTATCTTATTTTTTGCCCGGAGAATATGAAACCAAGCTGCATAGCTACCAACAATACACCACTCATCGCGATATTCCATATTTAAATTTCTAACGACACTTTCAAAATTCATTTTTTTATCCTTATTTATGGTTGATTTGAATGTAACGAGAGACCGCATAACGAGGGTGTAGGAAAATACAATATTTAGACATATTTTTCCAGTCCTTGAAAATCTCGTTCAATCTGCCTGTTCTATCGAGCTATAAATATTAATAATGATATTCGAGTATATAAGTCACATTGTCAAACTGGTGTTATCGGTATCTTATTTTCAGATCCTGCTCTCCATTTTAGCGTTCTTCCACTGCTTCTCTACATTATCCACCGAGCGGCTGCTTTTATTTAGCCTAGAAAAAATCAAAGTGCTGCATGTGGTTGTATTGCACAGGCACACTTTCGCCAGCGAATCCTGATCAACCGACGTCAGCGCCAAGCATAGTGCTTTACGATTATCATGCCAGTCGTGCAAACGGCTGCATGATTGAATTTTTGCAAGGTTACTTGCAAGTCGATGGCTATCAAGGATACACATCAACTAAAGCAATGTTAGTCGGTTGCTGGCCCATGCGCGCCGAAAATTCATTGAAGCGGATATCGCTTAAGAAAAAGGTAAATCTGGTAAAGCTAAGCTTGCCGTTAACTTTATTAAAAAACTCTATCGCATTAAAATTAAAGCTTTGGGCTCAGAAGAAAAACACGATTATCGTCAAGAACATGCGCAGCCATTATTGAATAAATTTCATGCTTGGCTGATAAAATTTTCTAAGCAAGTATTACCAAAAACAACGCTCGGGGGAGCTTTAAGCTATAGCTTAAATCAGCGGTCGAAACTCATTCGCTACCTCGAAGGTGGGGCATTAAATATCGATAACAACCGAGCTAAAATCGTGTTAACAGATCCCAAGGTAAATCGTTAATCAGTATTAAGGCGGTTTGCGCCCATTTCCTCGAAAAGTACACTCTTCATCTGAATGCCAGAAATAGCAGTTGCTCCAGCGAATATCATTCGCTGGCAATACTTTCCACTATGCAACCAGTGGCTCCTCCAAATCATTAGAGAATGGGTCTATTGTATCGAGTAAATCTTCCAGATTTATGGATGCTTCTTGACTGTCGAAGGTATAATGCCCAGCCAGCTGTATATGGCGCCACGCGACTGGGGATAGATTGGCTATCATATCGACGACTTTCTGATTGTTGAGTTTGTCGAATTTATCAATCAATCCAGATAGTAATGCTGAATTATAGAAAATGATGCAGTTCGCGATCAGTCTGGCACAGTCATTCCATTGTTCAACCTGATAGTCATTGCCTCCCCGAAATTGATTTCCATTGATTGAAGCGATGGTTCTTCGAAGTTGATGATAAGCCTCACCTCTGTTGAGCGCTTGTTGTACGAAATGTCTCAGCGTTTTATTGTCGATATACTCGAGTAGGTATTGGCACTTTATCAGGCGGTCGTACTCGTGTAGCGCAGCTAATGTTCGGCTGTTCTTCTTATTGTTTGATAACTTTTTGATGATAGTACTTTGAGTAGTCGTTTTGCGACTGAGGGAACAGAGGATCCGCTGAATTTGTTCCCATTCCCGTTCAATGAGGCGGAGATTTATYGGCTTYTTTAAYTGAATCGTTATTTCGTCGCCGTAAATGACCTCGAACTGGTCATTAAAGACGTTTTTAAATTTTGCGTATCGTGGTGCAAACTGATATCCGAATAGATCCAGTATGGCGAAGTTAACATTATTGACACCGTGTGTGTCTGAGGTCAGGGTCATAGGCTGAATGTCACTCGCGTTATTGTAGAGTAAGTCAAACGCGAAATGAGCTTCATATTCATTTGGTGATATAACCGTTGTGTTGACTGGTACATGATTCGATACAAGCGTTATTGCTGATACCCCTTTGCCTTTACGAAAATACTTAGCCGAATACCTTGCTCTAAAGGTATTGATCCGGCAAGCATGTTTTTGACCATCGACGCTGCCGAAGGGKGCWACTTCATTAATCGTATAGTGTTTAAAAATAGGRAGTTTGGCGATCGCGTTCGCAATGATATCATTTGCAGCGCGGGATGTTTCTGGTCTTATATAACCATCATTCACTGTTCTTAGAGAACCCATTGTCCGATCTGACACAGAGGACATTCGATGAAGCCCATAATTGGAGCCATTACCAAAGACACAGGCAAGTAGATCCTCATCACTTGCCTTGGTACTATGTTTTCGAGAAGAAATATTTTTAAAGGCTTTTAAATAGCCTGTTTTTTTATGAACGTAATCCATTATCTCGATAATTCCCATGTGTTTAAGTTGAGAATATATTGGATTTTCAACATCATCTTTCCATCGTTTATTGGCAATTGTCCAGGATAATTGATTAGATTTAGATTGCCGTTTAACAAATTCGTTAGCACCATTATTGATATTATGAGTAACCTTTTTTATTTGTAATTGTAGTTTTTCGGTCAGTTCGGACAAAGTATTGCTAATRGGATTGATGAGCTTGGCTAAACCTGTTTTTTCAACAATGGGATCTTTATCATTCCACTCAATCAGTGGAATGAGATCATCTTCAAGGCGTTTATTTTCTGCGCTTTCATTGACGTAAATTTTATAGCTATTCATCATCTTGAAGATCCGATGGTAAAGATAAAACTCAAATCGTCTTGCGTTGACTTCACCCTCTTCGATTAAGTAAGCCTTGTCTTTATTGAGAATAAAACGTTGATCAATGGTTGAAATCTTTTTGTYAGATTCRAGTTCGACTCGGGCKGAAGCAAGTTGTTTAATCATCGTAGACTGGTCAGCGTCGSTTTCAATATCWATSGCTAGAAACAACTTCCGCATMGAGTTGGCAATCTTTCGAGACTGTTTATCRGTRTACTGCCACTCATAYTGSRKYTTATCAAAGTCGTTCTCATYAAGATGCTGRCTWATCATRCTGATTTCATCTTTYGRRATYAGCTTAAAGGCTTCTTTTCGAATTTCACCAAATTGCRTCGAGTCRCTTAACTTKTCATCGACGAAAAAACCAAGGATATTACCCGCGTATTTAAGCTTGTCTCGWATGACTTCCARTTCATCGGCAATYCGCTGTTTTGCGTTARACTTMGCWGCCTCGTTATGTTTTCTGACTAAGTATTGAAATGCKGTCACCAGTTTGTCATTGGTTTCACGGTACCKAAATARCAGRTAACAAGCCATATACAACATGCCYTGCCATTCTGGATAMCGCCGGATTTTATAGATTGATTGATGGTGAATGATCGAAGCATAGTARCTCAAATTGCCTTGAGACAGACTGAGCTTGCTAATCAAACTTTTTAACTCAAGATAGACATCTTTAATCGTATTGTGAGTTTTGATCTCCTGTGCGAGCTCCATCGGCGTAAAGTCTTTTGCCGATCCTTTGTAAACCGATAGGCTATTGAGCAACCCTTTGGTATTAAGGATCTTYTTCAGTCGTTGATAGGTTAAGTCGGACATGTGTTTTGATAGGATTGTCTCAGTTCGTTGTCGCTCGCCGCTCAGTGTTCCAGTGATAAGGTCTTGTAGCGTAGTATATCCAACCAGACTGATCCGCATTTGACCGAAAAATGCCAAACACTCATCAAACATATATTGGGGATAGGTGCAAATCGTCGCAACATCCTCCAATCGGCAAGCCAAGGCTTTTTCATGCTCTCGTGAGAATCGTTCAAATCCTAAAATGGATAACATTTTGTTGACCAGCTTAGAGCGGGTGCTTTTAGCGATAATTGAATACTTTGGTGACTCATCCGGAAAGTGGGTTTGACAAATATAGTCAACATCGTCTTTAACTTCGCGTAATGTAAATTTTGGCACAACCGGCTTTGCTCTGAAATAACCGATCAGCAGGATYAGGTATATTCTGGTTTCCAGCTTGTCCATGTTATTGAGCATATTGAGAGTTTCCTCATCTAAAGCAAAATATTCTTCTCTCTCTGTTGGATTGAATAACGGCCTTAAATATAGCTCCTTAATTTCATCGGCGGTCAGTATGTGGATCCGTTTTTGATTGGTTTTATTCATGCTTTTCACTTATGTAAGGTCAGAGGTTGCGAATACAATGGGATGTTGKGACTTAGCACATTAGGGAKCGGAACTAACGGCTCTAAGTGGATTTCATTCACATTGRGAACRATCTCGYTGCTTTTTATTCTCAAAACTTTAGCTTGAATTGGAATAGAGCCGTTAAGTTAATATTAAATATCCTTACCACCGATCGGCAATGCTTGCTCAATTGGACTCACGTACACCCAACCCGAAATATTGGGGCCGATGCGTCCGGCTTTGCATATAATGGTCGTTACTTCGTCTACCTGACTTTCTTCACACACTAATGATAATCGGACTTCTGAAATGATTACCCCAGCCTCGGTTGAGTAATCCTGCTCAGATTCACTTATTGCTTTTAGGGTACCTTTAACATCCATTATCGTAATATTTTTATATCCTGCATCACTTAAGGCTTCGACAACAGTTGCCGAACGAACATGATGGATAAACACTTTAATTAGCTTCAGCACTTTAGGTGTGTTCGTCTGTTTAATTTGATTCATATTATTTTCTCCAAAATAGGATTATTTGTTTTTCAATTAATTGAATATTTTAGCAACAGAAAAGACTTCTTCCTGTTGCTAACACATTGATATCAAGAAGCTATTGCGTCACCATTTTCTGTGAGTTCGCGCGGTTTGCGATAAGCCATCCGGTAAAGACCAGGCAGTACTAAAAGCGTTAACAAAGTGGACGATATAATGCCGCCAATCACCACTGTCGCTAGKGGKCGYTGTACTTCAGCGCCGGTGCCKGTATTGAGCGCCATSGGYAAAAAACCTAATGCRGCAACCAAGGCAACCATTAATATGGGTCGTAATCTGAGCATGGCGCCTTCACTAATTGCGCTATCGATATTCAACCCATTTTTCAAGCCATCGCGAAACGCTGACACCATCATCACCCCAGTCAATACCGAAACGCCACAGAGGGTAATAAAACCAACGCCAGCTGTTATCGATAACGGAATATCACGCAACCACAAAGCAATCACGCCACCGGTTAATGCTAAGGGAACACCACTGAAAACTAAGGCGGCGTCTTTGGCAGAACCGAAGGTCATCATAAGCAAAGCAAAGATCATCACCAGCGTTACCGGAACCAATATACTGAGTCGCTCGCTCGCTGATTGCAGCTGCTCRAAAGTGCCGCCGTAACCTAACCAATARCCCGGCGGTAAAGYGACTTGYTGTTCRATTTTCTGTTGYACCTCAGTSACAAAACCGCCCAGATCGCGACCGCGTACATTSGCGCTGACGACCAGCCGTCKTTTGCCATTCTCACGAGAGATCTGATTGGCTCCAGGYGCYAGTTTGAGTGTTGCRACTTCYCTTAARGGAACATAACCCCCATTGGGGAGYGGTATSGGYARCCGCTCTAGWGCGSTTAWGTCACTGCGTAGCATTTCGGTTAGTCTTACGACAATCTCGAATCGACGGTCGCCTTCAAAAACTAATCCCGCGTCTTCTCCGCCTGTTGCTGCCGCTAGTACATCTTGCACCTCCGAGACATTCAAGCCATATCGGTACAACGCGCTACGGTTAGCTTCGACTGACAGGATTGGTAAACCGGAAACCTGTTCAACTTTAACGCTTTCTGCTCCCTCAATCGTATTGAGGACAGCAGCGATCTCTCCGCCCGATTTCAGTAATTGATTTAAATCATCCCCATAGATTTTGATACCRAGATCGGAACGTACCCCAGAAATAAGCTCRTTAACTCTTTGCTGGATAGGTTGACCGATTTCAAAAGCATTACCAGASGCTAARTTAAGTTTTTCCTCAATTTCTTCWACCAATTGCGCTTTRGTYTTTTYCGGATCAGGCCAGTCTTTGCGATCTTTTAACATCACATAACCATCYGAWATRTTTGGYCCCATSGGGTCGCTSGCCACTTCSGCCGTTCCKACRCGKGMRAARTAGGTCTTRACCTCGGGYACTTGYAAWACKGYKCKTTCWAGYTGRAATTGCATWTCAAKTGACTGGGTTAAACTGGTRCCYGGAATRCGCAAKGCTTGAATMGYGAKATCACCTTCRTCTAARTTKGGGATAAACTCYGTRCCCATYTTTGAWGTCATCCAGCCGGAAAAAAMSACAAASGCTAYRGCYGCWCCTAAAAYMGGTAKRCGWAATTTCAAGGCYRTTTCCAAAATAGGCGTGTAGAAACGTTTRGCGTTWCKAACRATRARRTTATCTTTTTCTTCGATATGACCMGTTAACARWARTGCRACKGCSGCAGGYACAAAAGTRAGCGATAAKAYTAAYGCCGCTAYTAATGCCATGATGACYGCCATCGCCATCGGSGTGAACATTTTTCCYTCGACGCCAGTCAGTGCAAGAATMGGGAKATTGACCAGAATRACSACYAGAACRCTGATSARACTRGGRGTAAATACYTCRCGWGTCGCMGCAAARACMGTYTGAAAMCGCTCGTCCAGTTTCAAKATRCGRCCRAGATGRTGTTGTCGYCCSGCTAATCGYAAAATRCAGTTTTCGACAATAATCACCGCGCCATCAACAATTAAACCAAAATCAAGCGCGCCTAANCTCATCAGATTGGCACTGACTTCAGTTWCAACCATACCGGTCATCAGCATTAACATCGATAGCGGAATAACCATCGCGGTCAGCAGAGCAGCTCGTACATTGCCCAACATGACTAACAACACAACCACCACTAAAATGGCKCCTTCGACCAAGTTAGTTTGTACCGTGGCAATGGTTTTATCCACCAATACAGTACGGTCATAAACCGCTTCGGCGATGACGCCTTTTGGCAATGTTTTATTGATTTCAACTAGTTTTGCTGAAACCGCTTCAGAAACGGTACGACTATTACCGCCTAATAACATCACTGCGGTGCCCAGAACGGTTTCCTCGCCATTCAGCGTAGCAGCACCGGTACGCAGTTCTTTTCCAAAACCCACTTCTGCTACTTGGCTAATGGTAATTGGGATACCGTTTCGATTGGCCACAATAACTTTTTCGATATCGGCTATGCCAGTTACTTGCCCCGGTGCACGGATCAAATACTGCTCGCCATTTTTTTCGATATAGCCTGCGCCAACGTTCGCGTTATTTTTCTGGATCGCATCCACGAGATCATCAAAAGTCAATTGAAACGCCAGCAGTTGTGCCGGATTGGGTGTGATATGAAATTGTTTTTCATATCCACCGATCGTATTGATCTCAGTGACACCCGGAACCAAGCGAAGCTGAGGACGGATCACCCAATCTTGCAAAGTTCGTAATGCGGTTGAATCATAGGCTTCACCATTGGCTTGTTTTGCACCTTTTTCAGCATGGACAGCGTAATGAAATATTTCACCGAGACCGGTCGCCACTGGCCCCATGACAGGCTCAATTCCCTCGGGCATTTTACTTTTAGCCTGCTGTAGTCGYTCATTAATCAAGTTRCGKGCAAARTARATATCMGTGCCTTTYTCRAAWACCACTGTKACTTGGGATAAAGCGTARCGCGATATYGAGCGKGTATCTTCMACATAAGGCAATCCGGTAATAGCAAGYTCCACCAGGTAGGTGATCCTTTGCTCGACTTCAAGCGGTGAATAACCGGGCGCTTCGGTATTGATTTGAACTTGTACGTTGGTAATGTCCGGCACCGCATCAATCGGCAGTTTCTGGTAATTCCAGACACCCACCGCGGCCGTTACAGCGACGAGGAACATCACTAACCATCGGCGCGCGATGGAAAATTGGATTAACTTATCGATCATTGTGAGACCCTTTTATTAGTATGCTCTAAGGTGTCGCCTGGTGCAGGCGACAACGAAGGGAAAGTTTCTGAAACTTGCGTGAAATAGATTTTAATCATCATCTTCTATGTCCCCTTTGCCTGCTTCAGCTTTGAGAATAAAACTGTTTTTAGTGACGTAAGTTTCACCCACTTTTAAACCGGCCAATACTTCTATAAGCTCACCATCGGTGCGACCTAAAATAATTTCTCTCGGCTCAAAACCTTCTTCTTCTTGAACAAACACCACGTTATGTTCCTCGAGCATTTGAACGGCCTCACTTCGAACAGCTACAGCCACTGCGGTCTCAGCCAGATTTATTTCGGCTGTAATAAAATGACCCGGCACTAGAAGACGCTCTGGATTTTCAAGTAGAACACGCACCTTGGTGGTTTGGTTGTCACTACCCAAAGGTGATATATAGATCACTTGGCCTTCTCCGGTGACGTCAGATGCACTGCACTTGATACGGGTTTGCTGACCAAGATGAATGCTGACCATATCCTTTGGGAACGCGGATAAATCAACCCAGACGGTCGAAAAATCGGCTACTTTGAATAAGGTTTTATCACTTGTTTGTTCACCGACATTGACATTGCGCTCAATCACAACGCCCGCAATTGAGGATTTAATCGCATAGGATTTCAAACTGTCATTACTTTCAACCATGGCCAAAACTTCACCCTGGCTAACTGAGTCGCCGATTTGTTTGCTGATCTTGGTTATGACACCTTCAAAACGCGCAGTCACTGAATGCACGTTTTGCTCGTTAGTAACCACCTGACCATAAAGCGGTAAGACTTCTCGAATATTGCCCGAACTCGCTTCTTCCAAACCAATTCCGGCAAATTCGATTTGCTCAGGTGTGAGTCTGATATGACCTTCTTCCGCTTCCTCTTCTTGGCCAGGCTCATCGGAGTCAGCGAATGTTGGACTGATTGATAACGATAATAGGGTGGAACAAAAAATGATCCCGACAAAAAGCGTTTTAATAATATTCAATATTTTCATGGAACTAATCCTTAAAATTCGGTTGTGATGCAGATTGCATAGAATACTGAGAAGCTGGCAATGGTTCTGCTGTCAGCTGCTCTATATTCGCGCCATAAGTGAGTGCTGCCGAAGCTGCTTCAATGAGCGAGCGACGCGCACTCAGTAACTCTTGCCGCGCAGTGACATAATCGAGATAACTGTAACGTCCACGCTCGTACGCTTGCCGTGTTTCTTTGAGCGCTTGTTCGAGTGCTGGCACTATTTCGTTTTGGAGTTTATTGACGCTTATGATCGCCTGCTGACGATTACTAAATGCCCTAAATAATTGAGTGTGCATATTAAGCAATGCCATTTCTCTTTGAAAAAACACCTCGTTGCGAGAAGCCAGTGCGCTAGAAACGGCCCCCTTATTTCGACTGGAAGAAAATAGCGGCATACTAAAACCGGCCGTAATGGCCGTGTCGTTGGATTCTTGAAACTGCCTGACACCCACTGACCAACTAAAATCACTACTCGATTCCGTTTTAGCCAGACGAACTTCAGCATCTTTGAGTCTTTCCTCTGCGACAAAAACCTGAATAGCGGGATTCTTTTCGAGTTTGGCGTAAAGGATGTCGAAATCAACATCCTTGCCAAACCGAAATAAATCGCCCGAAACAGCTGAAAAATGCGGTCTGGTATCACCCCAAAGCGCCGCTAAAGCGACTTTCAAATAAGCCAGTTGTTGTTGTTCGGACAACAAGGTTAGTTCTGATTGAGATTGAGCAGCCTTAGCGCGCTTGACTTCCGCCTCTGGTGTTGAGCCAGCTTTAGAGCGCTTTTGAACAACCGCAAAGGTACTTTTTGCCAGCTCAGTCGCTTCCAAAGCTAAAACAACCCGCTCTTGTGCCGCCAGTACATCGATATAGCGACGAGTGACCTCTCCCAATAACTCAAGTGATTCAACTTGCTTTTGTGCGGTTAGAACTAAACGACGATTAGAATAAAATCCAGATCTTGCTTCTCGCTTTCCGCCCATCTCAATCGTCGAGGAAAGTGAAACAGTAAGCTCTGCACTGTCGAGACCACTTAGACTTTTAGTTCCAGCAAAATTCTCTGTTTCAATATCAAGCTCATAAGCCGGATTTAATTGTGCTGTTTCCAGCTGCCCTTGAAGTGCTACGTCACGTAAAGCAAATACTTTGAGGGAGGGGTTTTGTTCGAGAGAGCGTTTTATCGCCTCTGTTAATGTGAGTTTGTCGTCAAGTGATGCGGCGACTACTGAGGTCACTTGAAAACTGGTTAAACAACAAATAAGAGTGAGCCATATTCCTGGTGCTCTTTTAGTTCGCACGCTAAAATTTGACCTGTTAAGTCTTTTTTTCATGTAAAAATTCCACGGTTTTATAATAAAAGGTTAGACGTCAGGACACATGTCATGACACTGACTAAATATGAGAGTGATTAAATAATTGTCGGATTAAACTTTGGGTGGGCGARATACTGAAGACCGTGATCCGCTAAGTGTTGTATTACGATATCCATTAAGCACTAAAGTTCTGAGGGACGATAAAGAGTCAAACGAAAATGTCGGCAAGTCACTTAAGTACAAGTGGCAATAACAATAACTATGACAATCGAGCCCATCATTAAAAAATTGGGTTGATTTTTCAAACAACTGTGGTTGAGTGATTTCAGTCGGAGTTTGAACATCTTCAGRYTGATGTGCTTGGSTGGTGTCGGCAATAGCGGTAATTGACTGCATCACAATCAATAAAACCAACCMATATGACRACCACTTTTTCATCAACATTCTATCCTYTAGCTTTTATTTGGGAGGYTAAAATCATGCATTCSCRATTAYTCATTAAGACWAWCWGCWCAATCATGGTCTGATTGCCTGAAATAACCGGATAGTGCCTAATGGCGTCGGGAAAAAATGCCTGTTTGCGATATGGGTGAACCCCGAGTCTTTAATTAATTTCGGTAGGGCGTTCTCAACACTGTCTTGGGTTGTTTCGAATCCGTCAAGAAGCTGGACGACGATAAATAATACCCGTTGAACAAAGGATGATGGCTTCCCCCAATCCGCAATATGCAATCGCCCGCCAGGTTTTAAGACGCGGAAGATCTCTTTCAAAGTCTCAATTTTTTGTGCTTTTGTCAGATGATGAAAGAACAGGCTCGATACCACTATCTCAAATGTGTCGCTTTTGAATGGCAGCTGTTGCGCAAAGCCCTGTCGTAGCGAGACGCGGTTCCTAAAAGAAGACAGCTTTTTTTGAGCTTGTTCAAGTGTTGTCGGGTCGGCATCGACTCCGACAATCTGAAGTTCAGGCTCGTTATCAGCCATCATCATAGTCAAAGTATCTGTTCCGCATCCAAGGTCGAGCAAACGTTCTCCAGGATGGGATAGAGATTGCTTGACTAGCGCTGTCTTAAACACAGTTTCTCTCGTGGTAAAACGGACGACCGTGTCATAAAAGCGAGTGAAKGCGTGATATTTCAAAGCYGGTATAAAGTTTTTTGGTTTATGAGTATTCAACAGACAATTCCTTTCGATTAAGATTTTAGCTGTAAAATACGACGAGCACCGGTTAACACAATCACACCAATGATTAGCCCAATCAGCAGGTCAGGATAACGCGAGCCTGTCCATGCGACCAGAAATCCGGCCAATATTACTCCAAGGTTTGCAATGACATCATTGGCAGAAAAAATCCAGCTGGCTTTCATATGAGCGCCGCTCTCTCTATTTTTAAAAATCAGCATCAAACAGGTCACATTAGCGATCAAAGCGACGAGCCCAAATCCCATCATCAAGGTTGAAACGGGATCACTTCCAAATATAAAACGGCGTAATACTTCACTCAATGCACCTAAGGCTAAAATCATTTGCAACCAGCCAGAAATATGCGCGGCTTTAAGCTTCTTTTTAACACTGTGACCAACGGCATAGAGTGCCAAGCCATAAACGGCTGCATCCGCAAACATGTCGAGAGAATCAGCAATTAAACCGGCCGATTGGGCCATCCAACCAACGATTATTTCAACAACAAACATGAATCCGTTAATGGCAAGCAACCACTTAAGGATCTGCATTTCTTGAGCTTCTGTTTCTTTCGCTGACGCTGTCGCTTTGGCAACTTCTTTGCTACAAGTTTCTTGGGTGTTTTCTAACTTGACACCAAACTTCAAAGACTCAAGTCTCGAAGTGATTTCCTCCAAATTATTGTCATGAAAAACCCTGACTTTGCGCGCTGGAATATCAAACAGCAAACCAACCGATGGCTTGATGCTATCGAGCGATAATCGAATGAGTCGTTCCTCCGAAGGACAATCCATTTTCGGCACTATAAATTCACTGGTGAATTGTTTATCAAAAGAACCGGCGTCCTCCACCGTGGTTGTTTTTAACTCCACCGGTGCACTTTGGCATTGTCCTTTACTAGTATCAGTCATATAAAAACCTTGATTTATTGATAAAACCGAGTTTAAACTCTATAGTCACTATAGTGTCAATTGAAATAAGGTGTTTATTTGAAAATCGGCGAATTAGCAAAATTAACGGGTTGTTCAATACAGTCCATTCGTTTCTACGAAAAGGAGCACTTATTAAGCACTCCTCCGCGTAGTGAGGGTAATTACCGACTTTATAATCGTAAAAACCTAGAGCAACTCATTTTCGTTAAACACTGCCGTAACCTGGATATTACGCTTGTGGAAATCAAACAATTGCTCGACTTAAATCAGTCACCGGAAACTCAATGTGAAGACGTCAATCACTTAATTGACGAGCATATCAAACAAATTAACCTTCGCATGACTGAACTGAAAAAACTGAAAGGTTCATTAACAGATTTACGTTCAAAATGCCGTGATAATCAGACCGTAAAAAATTGCGGTATTTTGCAGGATCTATTAACTAAGCCTTCCGATTAGTAGCAGTCAAAGACAACTTTACTGTAGAGAGGACTCATTGATTCAGCACTTAACTATTGCTCTCTATTGACTGCCTGTGACCAAATTTTAATTTGAACCACTGTTTGCCGATTAATAGACTTGATAATAATAAAATCAAAAATTGCGTTGCTACCCCTTGCCAGGTTGAATTAATACCCAGCCATTCGATTTGAAAATTAATGGGGAAAGGCGAAATGCCGATCACTGCCGCTTCTTGCAATGCTGAAATAGCCTTTCCTGCCAAAACGAATGACAGCGCCAATAACAGATAAGTCGTTGTCGAGAAAAATCGGCTAATGGGCAGTTTGACCGAATATTTAATCATTAACCAGGTGATCAACATTAAAACGAATATAGCAAAAACAAACCCGCCGACCAGAGCAAACTGTTGTGTTGGTGCCGTTTGGGTGAGTAATGATTGATAGAACAACACTGTCTCAAACACTTCACGATAAACCGCGATAAAAGCTAATCCCGATATCCCCCACAAAGTGCCTGCATTCAAGCTTTTAGCGATATTCTGTTGAATATATTCCTGCCAATGATCAGCTTGAGTTTTACTGTGCATCCAAAAGCCAACATAGAATAAGACAACTGCCGCTAACATTGCGGCAACGCCTTCCATAATTTCGCGACTGGCACCGCTGATTGTCACCAAATATTGTGCCACTATCCAGGTCAAAATACCGCTAACCAACGCAGCTCCCCAACCAAAATGAACGTACTTGATCGCTTCTTTTTTATTGGAGCGAAGCAGTACAGTAAAAAGAGCAAGTACAACTAACAGCGCTTCCAAACCCTCACGCAGTAAAATAATAAAGCTGGCACTAAACAGAGTTGCGTCAGACATGGAAGAGCCTGTTAATAGTTCTTCAGCTTCTTCTAGCTGAGTCAATATCACGGCTAATGATTGTTCGACCTGTTCGACGTTTTGTTTGTCGCTCAACTCTTGGCGCAAACTCAACAGACTCGATTCAATGGATTGACGAAGTGCCTTATCTCTCGCATCGAGGGTATTTTCAACCAGTTCGAAACCATCCAGATAAGCGCTGACAGCAAGCCTTTTTGCCTTGTCATAATCACCTTTTTGGTAGGCCACATTCGCTTCTTCAAGTCGCTGACGTGTGATGCTTAAAGGGGATCCATTGCTTGAAAATAACAGGGCTGGATTGGCTCGTGCCGTTTCAACCAACATCCATTCACTTTTGCTGCGTTTGCTATTCAGCTCAAATGGACTGAACATGACAACATCTTGTACAGCCAAGACTGACTCTCTGGGCATTCCTTGTTTTTCATCAGCGGCAAATGCCAGACTTCCGACGAAGAATGCCAACGACCAGCGCTCCTTTTCAGTCAAATGTTTAAAAGAGGGCATTGCTGTACCTTCTATTCCGTCAGATAGAGCATCGTAAAGCCCAAGGATAGAACGGTTGTTCGCGCGAGTTTTATCGGTGAAATCTGTCGGCGCGGGATTAAGTTGTTGAGCTAATTGACCGTCACCGAAACCAAACTGACCATGACAACCGGAACAATCATTCTGAAACCTTATGTTAGTTTCTGATTTAGTAATTAACGAACGAGGAAGTGATAATTGTGGAGATAAAGCCAGTAGTTCCCGCCTCAAGTTACCGGACAAGTTTTGGATCACATAAACTTTCTGTTTGTTTGCGACTGCTGTTTGAAGCGATTGCGCCAATACTTGTATTTGAGCGTTTTCGATTGTCAGAGCAGCACTCTTTTCCAGAATGAGCCCAGAGAATTCCACCATTTCCTGATACTCACCCTGATCAATGATTTTTCCATCGGCAACGGCTGAATCATAATCAACTCCCACATACTCGGCGAGCTGTAAAAGTTGGCGTAACTCTTCCGGCTCAGCATTGGCTGATACGTTCCCTGAAACAATAAGTCCGAATAAGATACTTAAACTAGCGATTGTTTTTTTAATCACTAATTCATAAGAATTGAGATTGATGAAATAAGTTATTGGGTTGCAAACATTCATAATTCTTGCCAACAGTAATACGATTGAGAATAATTCGCATTATAAACCCTCTAGTCAGTATAGAGTCAAGCTGGATAAAGTCTTTGGTAAAATAAACGAGGGTTTTATTTACTCCTTTAGATCAACAAAACCATCAAACAGAAATCAAGGGATGCTAGGTAAACAAACTTGGTAAAGTTATCAAAGTTAATATATGATTTGTTTTTACGAGTATCTTAACTATCGAATTTGAATTTATGTTAATTGGTTACGCCAGAGTATCGACTGACGATCAAAATCTTGACCTTCAAATGGATGCACTCACTAAAGCCGGATGTGAGCGTATTTTGGAAGATCATTTAAGCGGCGCTAAAGCTGAACGTCCTGGACTCCAAGAAGCAATAAATTATGCGCGGACAGGTGATACGATCGTGGTCTGGCGTTTAGACCGTTTAAGCCGTTCATTGAAAGATCTGATTGAAATGGTGACTCTGATGGATTCAAAAGGCATCGGGCTGAAAAGCTTGCAAGAAGCGATCGATACATCGTCGAGTTCTGGCAAACTTATTTTTCATATCTTTGGTGCACTTGCCGAGTTTGAACGCAATTTGATTCGGGAAAGAACTCAGGCGGGTCTGCAAGCAGCTCGTGCCCGTGGACGAAAAGGTGGTAGACCAAAATCTCTTGATAAAGATAAGCAAGCTTTAGTTGTAAAGTTATATGAAGAGAAGAAGCACACAATAAAGCAAATTTGCCAAATGATGGAGATTTCAAAGCCTACTCTTTATAAATACGTTAGCGCTTCAAAACCAAAAATCTCGTAAAGATTACTATTTAGCCTAGAGGCCGAGTGAACTTTTCGAGGAAATGGGCGCAAACCGCCTACATGGGCTGAAATACGCAGTTATGGTGTATCAGCCAATGGTACAGTGACTTCTACAGTGCCCTGGAACAAAACAGCAGCATGGTCAGCAGCTGCAACTTTCGTAGTGCTTCCTCCACCCTTTACCGTTGTACCTGCTGCAGGGTTTATCATCCCGGGATTCACCCAGCTTTCCAACCCGGTGACAGTTACCATCACAACGCCTTCGGCTTGTCCTTATTCTGCCGCTTACGCCTCAGGCCCCTTTGGTCTAGCGCAGATCACAACCGTTCCTGCTGCTCCTCAGGCATCAAATCCGACAGATGCAATCACGATAACGCTATCACGCGAATCCGATGCCGCTTATACAGGGACGCTTACGGTGACTCTTACCTCCGCCGCTGGAGGTCCTCCTGTGGTTGTACCTATTCCTATAACGGCGCTCTAGGTGGTTTAGTTTGGAGAGTATCAGATTCAGAGCGTATTGTTATATGTCGATATTTTTCGGACACATCTTTAAATCGAAACCGCTGTAAAAGCCAACACAAACATAAATAAACTCATAGAGCCAGGGATCACTTATCACCCGCATGGGCACGAACGTGGTCTGGCTCGCTTGAATGCACAGAACCATTCGGTTCAGGTTATAGAGACGCGGGTGTTTGCAATGGCTCGACGCTTAAGGCAGATTCAGGGTTAGTAACTTTTAATGACTCACATCTCGTGAACAAGCCCTTGTCAATTCTACAAAGGACTGCTGCGCATGAGACAGGGCATATATTTGGATTGAGTCACGTTGCGGCATCATGTAATACGTTCATGTCGGTACCAGTGTCTACTTCCCAGCCAACTAGCCTAAATTCAACTGAAGTGATTTGGATTAACTTACAATATTAAGGAGAATCAAATGAACAAATTATTATATTTTGGCTTAATTGCAACGTTTCTGACGAGTGGTTCTCTGAGTGCTCAAACCATCAGCTATGAAGAGATGGAAGCGAAAGGTGAAGCTAATGACATAGATGGCTATATTCCCAAAAGCATGGAATCGCTGGTGGGAACATCGTCTGTAATCATAAAAGGCAGGTTTGGAAATTTCTTATCGAACGATTTATCCTTTGGTTATGCGGATACACGCGAGTCTTTGAAGAAAGCTCATGCTTTGACTGATGCCGAACTAGACCGAATAGGCGTGCCCATAAGTCGGTATGAAATCATTGTGGATGAAGTGTTACTGGGCCGTGTTGATGAATCAACAGTTGTGTACACCCTTCTTGAATTGCCACCCACGGATCGTTCATTCACGCACCCAGCAGTCACTAGACTATTTTTCTTAGTGGAAAATCCAGATGGCTCTTACAGCCCCAGAGGGCCAGCGTCTGTGCTAAACCAAAAGGAGGGCAGTTATACCTATGACGCGCTAACTAACTATTCCGATGCTTTCCGAGATAAGCGCCTGGATTTTTTGCCAAAGGCCAAGGTTGATGACTTCGAAAAAGCGTTAGCAGAAGTGATAGCAACCGAAAAATCTAAACGCTAAGTGGGTCTAAAAGAGAAAGGGCCTTTTAAAGGCTCTTTTTTTTTGCCTTATTATTTACAGAAACAAGAATGCCAACTGTCCAGTTTGGCAACGACTGACCCGGTTGACCTTGTAGAGCGCGAGGGCGAAGCCCTTAGAGGTTTTTAAATGGGTGTGGCTTAGTGATCGTTACCGACTGGCGGAGAGCACGCCCGAAGGAAAGCCCTGAAACCACGAACATTAAAAGTGATTTCAGGTGTAGTAAGGCCCTTCGGGGATCGTTAAAATCGCTTAGAGAGCGTCTGGTAAAGCCTTTTTGGGCTCTTTCAAAATAAAAGTTTTTCGGCCACCAGGTCCAGAAGGTGTATCGAAGACGGCGATTTGCATGGGAAAAGTCGGACGGAAGGGCGATGATAGACGCCTATCGCCACGCGGCTACCGACGACCATCATCAACTACGGGGTCAGCTAGCGGGAATCGTAGATCACAGTCCGACCTCCAATTCTGGCAAATCTCGGTCATTGGACGCACAAGCCTGGATTGCTCCACGCATAGGATGCAGGTCAGTAAGTTTACCTGACCTTACAAGTCTCTGAATTACAGCAACTGGGCTATCCTGCCCATCTTGTTGCTATAATTTTATTAGTGCTTTGCCGGTGATAAATCTTTCCTTTGGTTGGAAAGCGCGGAGTTCTTCAATATCGAATAAACAAACGGCAAGTTCAGCGGTGTAGTGCAAGCTCATTTCTGGTTCAAAGTAAAACCTATGATATTCGTTTGCGTTGCCACCTTCTCTGAAATATCTCAGCCCGCGATCTTTCTAACTTAGAAAAACCCAAGCGGCTATTTCTTCTACCGAAGTGATTAGCCTTGATTCCAGTAAATCCAGCGCTTTTGCCAGTCCTACTAGTTCGCTGGAGGGCATCGAGTCAGGTATGGATTTGCTGATTGTTGAGTATTGAGTATTGAGGAAAGCTACGTTTGGACAGTAGCTTCTCCAGCGTTTCTCTCTCCGTTAACTGGTGTCGTAGATCAACTAGGCGTTGTTCCTTTTTTTTCAGTTCTGAAGGGGTTAGAGCTGCCATTTGCCCCCATTGAGTGATCTGACGGCGCAAATCATTCTGCTCAGAAGAGGGCTTGAGTTTCTCATCTAACCTATTAATAAATAAAATGAAATAATTAGACGATATTAGAGAACGTTACTTACAGTGTGACATAAATCACTCATCACTCCGGCATTTTACCCCTGTGTTAGTGTCGTGCGATGAGGGGTCAGTCCATTTTTCTACTTGAATCAATCCAAACTATCTAATGGGGAGAGCTAAGGGCCAATAGTTGGTTGACCTTAGAGATACTCTAATGAGTAAGGTGAGCGACATAGCAGTATTGGCTTACAAAGAGTACTATTCTCCGAATACCACCAAGGTAGGTGTCAGCAAATTAACAATATGCACAAATTCAGGATAACAAGCGCATCGAGACTGGGCAGTGTCATAGGCATTGCTGCCATGGTATTGCTGCTTGTTGCCAATATTTCCCACATCCATGTGAAATATTGTTTGGACGGCCAAGAGCCGTCAGTTTCCCTGCATTTCGAGACAAGCGATACTCATGATGTAGCTCTCGAAGACGGTGATTCTACCAATGACATTGAAAGTGAATTATCAATTGACGCCCTACAGTCGAAGTTTTCCGATAATTCCGCCGACCTTTTCATCAATACATTCTTTTACCTTCTAAGTACCCCCCAGAGCCATCACCAAGTTGTAACCCTTCCGATAGATTCGTTCCTACCGCAAGAGCCGGCATCTTTTCTTCCCCCTCCAAGAGCGCCTCCTGCAATAGCCTAAGAGCCATTTAGCTCAGCCTTCTGGCTGATGCACTCTATACCTTAGGTTTTTGTAGGAGCAAGTTAATGAACATTCCAGTTTTGGTGGTTGGAGTTTGCGTAGTTGTCGCGAGCACGATCTCCAGTGCCCAAGAAAGTCTAGCAGGCACAATATCATTGCGTGATGCGGTAGATGCAACTCTATCTGCTAATCCACAGCTGCGTAGTTTTCCACTGCGAAAAGAAGCACTTCAAGGCGAGAGTGACACCGCCTCGTTAAAGCCAGCGTTGAATATTGGCGGCGGTATCGAAGATGCTTTGGGTACAGGCGATCTCAAGGATTTCACTGGGGCAGAGGTGACCTTACGCCTTTCCCAAGTCATAGAAATGGGTGATAAGCGGGAGGCGCGCATTGGGATTGTGAATCGACGGCTCAGCTTGTTGGCAACGGAGCAAGAAGTCGTAGAGCTAGATCTTCTTGGCCAGGTAGTTATGCGGTTCATTGATGTAGCGGCGGCGCAGGAACGTGTTGTGCTGCAAGAGCAAGCTACTGAAATTGCTGCACAGACTGTAGTTTTAATTCAGCCCTTGGTCACGGCTGGTCGATCTCCCCAATTGGAACTGAACCGCGCCGATGCCGCCTTGATTCGCGCACAGACTGCCGAGCAGTCCGCGAGAGCGTCACTGGAGAGTGCCAGAATACGACTCGCCAATATGTGGGCAAGCAGGGCTCCACAATTTGATGAGGTCGAGTCCAGCTTGCTTACAGTAGGGCCGGCAGATTCCGTTGAATCAATTCTCTCGAATTTGGAGTCGAATCCCAACATCGAAATATATGCCGGTGAATCCCGTCTCTTCGAGGCTGAATTGCGGCAGGCTCAATCGCGCCAGCAAAGTGATATTCAATGGTCTGCCGGAATCCGTCATCTGAAAGAGCTGGATGACACGGCCCTAGCCTTTGAAGTGACAATTCCACTCTTTAGTAAGGCGCGAGCCTCTGGTGCGATAAGAGCTGCGCGCGCAAACATTCAGGAAGTTGAGGTCAGACGCCTCACAGCCCTCAATAARATCACCGGCGAGATTTCCTCTCTATACCAGCAACTAGTTCAAGCCATTCTTGAGGTAGATAGCCTACAACAAGATGTTATTCCGATTCTGGAARACGTGTTGCAACAAACTAGAGGCGTCTATGAGGCCGGGATTTACAGTTACGTTGAATTAGTAAGTGCGCAGCAAGAGTATTTGGATGCGGAGCTTTCCCTGATAAACAGTGCTGCCAACGCACATCGGTTACGAACAGAGATTGAACGGCTTAGCGGCTTGTCAATTTCGGGACAGTAACATGGAGATTATTATGAACAATTATTTGAACAAACTATGCGGATTATCCAAGTTGAGAATCTGTCTCTCACTCATCCTATTCGCACTGATAGGCAATCAAGCCTCAGCGGCTGAGGATGAACACGAGGAAGGCGAAGAAGAACATGTCGAGATTTCTGCAGCACTTGCGAATGAACTCGGCATACAAACGCAGATCGCCACCAGTGGCGACCTCAAGCGGACATTGCTTCTGTATGGTAAGACCATGCCAGATCCTCAGCGAGTAAGCCATGTGTCTGCGCGTTTCCCTGGAATGATTATATCGATTATTCCCGCTTTGGGTGACAAGGTAGAAGCGGGTCAGCTAATAGCCGTGATCGAAGCAAACAGCAGTTTGCAGAACTATGAAATCAGAGCGCCTCTGAGTGGCACAGTGGTCGAGAAACATGCGAACCCTGGTGAACTGGTAACGGATGCGACTCTGTTAACCATCGCTAACTATGAAAGCATCTGGGTTGACTTGACAGTATTTCCCGGTGACTCGCAGCAAGTGGTTGCAGGTATGCCAGTGACTATAACGATGGAGAACTTGTCGGCGGATAGCAGCATTCGCTACCTAAATCCTAGTCAAGGCGAGTCACCTGTTGTTATAGCCCGCGTACCGCTCACAAACTCTAATGCGCTTTGGACTCCAGGCTTACTCGTTGAAGGCTTCGTTGTCATTGAAGAAGTCACCGTTGATCTAGCAATTGAGGATGAGGCTCTTCAGGTATTCGAGGGTAATCAGGTTGTATTTGTCTTGGAAGGTGATGTTTACGAGCCGCGCCCGCTCTCACTTGGTAGAACAGACGGTAAGAAGACTGAAGTTCTAGCAGGCTTAACAGTAGGTGAGCGCTACGTAGTGGCAAACAGTTATTTGATCAAAGCCGATCTTGAGAAAGAAGGCGTTGAGCACGATCACTAGGGGTTCTAAACATGCTTGAAAATATTATTCATCTCTCAATAAAGAACCGCTGGATCGTCATTTTTGCGGCACTATCGGTCTGTGTTTTTGGTGCCTGGAATTACCAGAACCTGCCAATTGATGCTGTTCCCGATATTACCAACGTTCAGGTGCAGATAAATACCGAAGCACCTGGTTACTCGCCATTGGAAGCCGAACAACGGATCACTTTTCCGATTGAAACCGCTCTCGCGGGATTGCCACAACTCTCCTACACACGCTCACTCTCTGCCTACGGTTTATCCCAGGTAACAGTGGTGTTTGATGAGGGTACGGATATTTACTTCGCGCGGAATCTGGTGAATACCCGCTTAGGACCTATCAAGAGTCAGTTGCCAGCTGGGTTGGAGCCGCAGCTCGGTCCGATTTCTTCTGGGCTGGGCGAGATATTCATGTATGCGGTAAGAGCCGAGGAAGGGGCGTTGCAGCCGAATGGAGAGCCTTACGATCTATTCTCCCTGCGCGAGATTCAGGACTGGATTATAAAGCGACAACTTATCCTGGTTGAGGGTGTGACTGAAGTAAACACCAGTGGGGGATACGAGAAGCAATATCACGTGACTCCTGATCCCGTTAAATTATTGCGCTGGGGTATCTCCATGGAGCAAGTAGTTACCTCACTCTGGAACAACAACACGAATCGGGGCGCTGGTTACATTGAGCGCAACGGCCAGCAACTCATGGTGCGTTCACCCGGACAACTSCAATCCATTAGTGACATTGAAAATGTTGCGCTCTCCGCGAAAGACAGTATCCCTGTGAGAGTAAAAGATGTAGCAGAAGTGGCTATCGGCAAGGAATTGAGAACAGGCGCTGCCACACTATCCGGGAAGGAAGCCGTAATCGGTACTGCATTCATGCTCCTTGGAGAGAATTCAAGAGCGGTTGCACGGCGAGTCGCTAAAAAACTGGAAGAGATTAACGCTACATTACCCGAAGGTGTRGTGGCTGAGCCTCTGTATGACAGAACAATCTTGGTGGACAAGGCTATCGAGACCGTTCAGAAGAATCTTCTGGAAGGTGCCCTGCTAGTTGTCGTCATTCTATTTCTCTTGCTGGGTAATTTGCGAGCTGCATTAATTACGGCAACGGTTATACCGGTCACCATGCTCGCAACTATTTCCGGCATGGTCGAAGCTGGTGTATCGGCGAATCTAATGAGCCTTGGTGCGCTCGATTTCGGACTGATTGTCGATGGTGCCGTGATCATAGTGGAAAATTCTATACGCAGGTTGGGACTSGCTACGGCCGGTGGTACGGCATTGGGTTTGAAAGAGCGCTTGCAGGTCGTCTATGAAGCCACGAATGAAGTGATTCGTCCAAGTCTGTTCGGTGTCACGATCATTACTTTGGTCTACCTGCCAATATTTGCTCTATCGGGTATCGAGGGGAAGATGTTTCACCCCATGGCTAACACGGTCGTAATGGCTTTGATTGCAGCCATGGTGCTATCGATTACGTTCGTACCGGCGGCTGTAGCGCTTTTTGTGACTGGAATAGTGTCGGAAAAAAAGAATCCAATCATGCGGGTAGCAGAGTGGGTGTACAGGCCAGTATTGTTGTTGTCCTTGAGATTGCGATGGTTGGTAGTCGCGATTGCACTTTCCACAGTAGTCGGTGCAGGTTGGCTGGCAGGCACGCTGGGGTCTGAGTTTATTCCCCAACTTGATGAAGGGGATGTGACGATTCAGACGCTCAGGACGCCCGGTACCAGCCTACAACAGTCTATCGACATGCAGGACATACTTGAGCGAAGGATTCTGGAATTTCCTGAAGTTGAGAAAGTATTTTCCAGAATAGGCACACCCGAGATCGCCTCTGATCCTATGCCGCCAAGTATTTCAGACACGTTTGTTATCTTGAAGGATAGGAGTGAATGGCCGAACCCCCTCATAGAAAAAAATGAGCTACTGGAAGAATGGGAAGAAACGCTCAGTGAATTACCCGGGCAGATATACGAGATCACTCAACCCATACAGATGCGCTTCAACGAGCTAATTTCCGGGGTGCGTTCTGATCTTGGTATTAAGTTATTCGGTGAAGACTTGGACCAGCTCAATGCTTCGGCGCAGGACATTCTCGAAGTCATAGCACAGATCGAGGGTGTCGCTGATGCAAGAATTGAGCAAACCGATGGGTTGCCAATGCTAACCGTCATTCCTGATCGAGCTACTCTCTCTCGCTACGGACTAAACGTGAATGAAATTCAAGACTTGGTTTCCACTGCCGTAGGTGGCAAATCCGCAGGTTTGATTTATGAAGGAGACCGAAGATTTCCTCTGGTAGTGCGATTGCCCGAGGCCATGCGTGTTGACATTGACCGTGTAAGTCGGCTACCAGTACCTGTGTCGGAACTTGCCAATGAAGCTGGGTATGTACTCTTATCCGAAATTGCAGACATTGAACTCGTTTCATCGCCTAATCGAATTGGCCGAGAAAACAGTCAGCGCCGGGTAGTTATTAGCGCTAATGTTAGGGGGCGTGATCTGGGTTCATTTGTGGCGGACGTTCAACAAGAAATTTCAAGCCAGATAGAACTGCCTGCCGGATATTTCATCGAGTATGGCGGAACCTTCGAGCAACTGGAGTCGGCGAGCCAACGCTTATCTCTAGTCGTTCCCGCTACGTTGGTATTGATATTTGGGCTGTTACTAGTCGTTTTTGGCTCGTTCAGAGATGCCCTAGTTATTTATACCGGAGTACCTCTGGCTCTAACTGGCGGAGTAATCTCACTATGGCTTAGAGATATGCCTCTTTCAATAACGGCAGGTGTGGGCTTCATTGCGCTATCGGGCATTGCTGTACTCAATGGCTTAGTAATGTTGACCTTCATCAAGGCGCAATGGCAGGAAACCGGCGAATTAATGACCTCGATAGTGGAGGGAGCGATGACAAGATTACGGCCAGTGTTGATGACCGCTCTAGTAGCGAGTCTGGGTTTCGTACCCATGGCATTGAACACGGGAATCGGATCGGAGGTGCAGCGACCTCTGGCCACCGTAGTTATCGGCGGGATTATCTCGTCTACGCTGCTAACCTTGGTCTTGCTTCCAGCACTGTACTTAATCGTGCATAAAAACCACCGGCTGAGCCGAGAGTAGCTTTCTAATTATGCACAATTATGGACAAAATAAGGAGAACAGCACCAATAGAATAGGTGGGCGTTCTTTCTCAATGTAAACTTTACGATTATAGAGTTCGTAAGAGGAGTGCTTACCAATAGCACTGCGATCATGGCTGACGCTGTTCATGATTTAGGGGACAGCCTGTCGATTGGGTCCGCTTGGTTCTTAGCCTGGCTATCGTTACTTAGTGCTGCAATTAACGGCCTCGTATTGATCGCGGGGTCATCCTGGGTGTTGCTCCAGACGATTCCGAGACTTTTTGATCCTGTTCTGCCCAATGTGAATGGCATGTTTTCACTTGTCATTTTACGCGTCCTGGTGAATGGCTTTGCAGCCTACAAACTTAGCGGCGGGACTGGTCTTAACGAACGTGTGCTTAACTGGCACTTGCTGGTAGATGTACTAGGCTGGATTGCTGTTCTCTTGGTTTCTATTGTGCTCAGGTTCGCTGAGATTCCTATTCTGGATTCAGTTCTCGCCATCGCCTTCACCTTGTTCGTCTTATTCAATGTAATCAAAACTTCTTCAACGGCAGTTAAGATGTTTTTCCAATCGTCGCCGGAGAAAGGATTGATAAAAAAAGTACGCGCGCGACTCTTGAAATTGGCAGCCATAGAATCTGTCCATCATGAGCACGCCTGGTCGCTTGACCTTCAGCCGAGTGTCTACACAGCTCATTTGTTAACAGGATCTTCAATGAGCATTGCGGAGCAAGTTCAGCTTAAAAACGACATAGCACAGATACTAGAATCATTCGATTTTGCGCATACGACAATCGAATTGGAATATACAGGAGAGGTCTGCCACGATAGCGATGACGGTTAGTGTGGATCAGAAAGTGTGCTACAGAAAATAGGCAGTATCTGACGCTAACATGCAATATGTAGGGAAGAATTCTTGCATCTGTAGTAGGTACAGATGATATATTCACTGCTATCAGTATTTTGACTTCCAATAATAGATGATGGTTCACACTTAATGCGATCTCCGAAAACCAAATGGCTAATAGCCTTTTCCTTCTTAATGGCCCCACTGTTAGCGTCCTTGGCGTCACAGGCAGCTGCTGTTGAGAATGAGTTATCCACAGTCACTCTCTTCGTCGAAGGCATGATGAAAAGCCGTGGTGGCGTCACTTGACTAAGCTGACCTAATAGCGTCGTAGCGGCTCTGTCAGAGCTCGCAGGAATAGATTCAGAAGATAATGTTGAAGTTTTTCTCGACAGGGATGCCTTCACTGTAAATTATGATGCGTCACAAGTATCCTTGGAGGAAATGTATGAGGCTATTTCCGATCTCGGGTATAGTCCTGGTATTAAAGAAAAACAATCGGATGATTCTTCGGATGAGAACCGTGGTGCCGTTCCTGATCTAGTCGTGTTAGCTCTCAATGAAGCTGCGGAAGATGGGAAATTGGTGCTTTTAGATTTTTATGCGCAGTGGTGTATCGCCTGCAAAGCATTGGATGAAAGTGTGTTTAGCGAGCCTTCTGTAATTAGTGCCCTCGACAACTWTGTATTTCTTAAAATAGACACCGACTTGCATGAAGAAGTTGCCGCTTACTATGATGTTGTGGGCATGCCTACACTAGTTATTCTGGGGGTGAGGGGCGATGAGATACACAGATCTGTCGGTATGCTTGATCCCGCAGAATTTAGCCTGCAGCTAGATGAGCTATTCGAGAAGTAAACACAAAACAAATGTTGCTCAGTTTCAATAATTCTCGCCCTGGGATGATGAGCGCTACAGTACTCACATTGTTGGCGTTGCCGGAGGTGTGCCTAGTTGGGCAATATTGGCTGTTTAAGAGTGATATGCAAGGCTGAAGATCTTGATTTCTACGGAACTAGTCTGGTCTCTAGTTTATGCGTATATTGTTACATGACTTAGAGCTAAGGTTAAGGAGTGAAATGACTACTCCTAACTTGGGGCTTAGGATTATTTCTAGAGAGATCGAAATGAAACTTATTCCCGCGTTGGTAATTCTGCTGTTAGTTAGTGTCTCGAGCGCCGATGGTCAAGAATCTAAATCAGTCTATGCTGTAGGTATAGATGGACTGGCCTGTCCATTCTGTTCCTATGGTGTTGAAAAGCAGTTACAAAAAMWMGRYRRYKTSRMWSMSWTSSRWMMSKWTWKMWWKSWSGKYSWKGKMATTKYSMWWRKSCAKWYRRRYWWKNACNTCTGGAWAKRRWCCGGGTTGAGGACGCCATTGAGAGAGCCGGGTTTAGCCTGCGTTCGTTCGGGCCAGTTGACAACAAAGAAGCACTATGAGGACTTTGCAGTTCTTAATTCCGGCAAGTATGTCGATTTTCCTGCTTGCCAACACCAGCCTATCCTTAGCTGCACCGATAACTTTCAACACTGCCTTGCCCGTAGCGCAGGGCGAGTTTATTTTTCGCGAGCAGTTTCGTTGGTTGCGCTCAAGCAACGACCCCAGCGCGGCGAACCGGGATAGGCGTGCTGTTGCCGGCATTTCGGTCTTAGGCTATGGCGTCAATTCGAAACTCGCCGTTTTTGGTGTGTTGCCCTATGTCGACAAGCGTCTTCGAGCGAATAGTGCCGAGAACAAAATCAAAAGGGAAAACCGCGGCTTAGGAGATGCCTCGGCGTTTGCCCGCTACACCTTCCACCAGGACAATGCGCCGGGTCGTACATTTCGGTTGGCTGGTTTCGCCGGCATAACAGCACCTACTGGGGATGACGAGGACAATGACCGCTTCGGTCTTCTGCCGCCACCACTGCAAAACGGTTCGGGGGCCTGGGATCAGTTCGGAGGATTTGTTGTCACCTATCAGACGCTGGATTTTCAAATCGATAGTCAACTCAGCTACCGGGCAAACGGCAAAGCCAATGGCTTCCAATCAGGGAACGAAACGCGGCTAGACCTGTCGTGGCAGCATCGGGTATGGCCCCGTGAATTATCCGGAGGCGTACCGGGCTTCCTTTATGTAGTTGCAGAAGTTAACGTTCTGCATCAGCAAAAGAACCGGGTTAACTCACAAAGCGATCAGAATTCTGGTGGTGCAAGTGTCTGGTTGTCACCTGGCCTGCAATATGTCACCCGGCGCTGGGTGCTGGAAGCCGTGATCCAAAAACCTGTTTCTCAACACTTGAATGGTGTCGCATTGGAAAATGATTTTATTTTTACCACCAGCGTTCGCTTTAATTTTTAGCCAGTTGTGAAAATTGCGATGAGACAATGGTTAAAACGAATTGTTATTGGAATAGGACTATCGCTTGGATTACCGACGATTGCCGTCTGGGTACTCTGGATTCCCTCTGCCCAAGAACCAGCTTATGTTTTTGCAGGAGCTTGGGGGGAGACAGGAACCGGCCCTAGGCAATTTCGAGATCCAACAGGTATTGCCGTTAGTGCTGATGAAGTCTTTGTCAGTGATGCCCGCAATGCTCGCATACAAGTATTCGATTATCGCGGTCGCTTCTTGCGTCAGATCGATGGAGAAGCCAACACAGAGGCTGAACTTGGGCGGCCGATGAACCTCAGCATCCACCGGGATGAACTGTACGTAGCCGATTACTGGAATGACCGTGTGCAGATATACGGCCTGGATGGAACGTATCGTCGCAGCATAGGGAGAAGTGGCACACAGCCGGGTGCATTTGATTCCCCTGGGGGCGTTGCTGTTAACGCCAATGGCGACCTATTCGTCGCTGACTTCTATAATCAGCGTGTTCAGCATCTGCGCGCGGACGGACAGTATATCGAGCATTGGGGAACGAGCAGGGCGGTGGGAGTCAGAGCCGGTGAATTTAATTATCCTACCGATGTAGCGATCGACGCAGAAGGACAACTTCTGGTGGCGGATGGCTACAATGACAGAATACAGATGTTCGATGCATCGGGAAGTTTTCTGCGGAAATGGGGAGGCCCATTCGGTATGAATATTTTCGGCCCATTTCGCGGATGGTTTGCCACGGTAACTTCTGTTGCAGTCGGCCCACAGGGCAATGTGTTCGTTGCCGATTTCTATAACGACAGGGTGCAAAAATTTGACCGCGAAGGGCGATTTCTTACGAGCTTTGGCGAGAGCGGAACTGGTGATGGACAATTTTCCTATATAACTGCCGTAGCGGTCGCGCCCGACGGCACTGTGTTTGCATCAGATCTAGGGAATAATCGGGTGCTGTATTTCGTCCCTCCTGAACAGACGCACTGAGGTTTAGAAATCTCTGGATGGTAAACGCTAGAAGTATAGTTGCAGCGTAACTCGCAGCTACGAAATAGAGAGTTGTTGGCGAATTACTGGAACTACGATAATTTTCCGCCGGAGAAGTCGATATACATGAGTCTGTCTGCATGCCCTATCTTGATGAACCTGGCCTAATGCTGGATGAGCTAATCGAGAAATAGACTGTCAATAATGGGGCACTTGGGTTTATTTCCCTGTCCGCACTGACTAGCCATTTGAAGTAGCTCTCGTTCCATCGTTTTTAGCTGTTTGATCTTTTTGCTGACTCCTTTGGCTTGCTCTATCGTCCTGTCGTGAATCTGTTTACATGTGAAGCGGCCCGTATCTACAAGCTCTAACAAATTGACGATTTCCTTTAACGAATAGCCGAACCCACGGCATTTGTGAATGAAATTTAACATGCGAACATCAGTTTCATCATATACCCTTCTTCCTCCTGAAGTTCGAGTAGGCTTAGGTAAGACTGACTCTCTCTCATAATATCGAATTGTCTCAATGTGAACACCTGTGTGATCAGAAAGTGTTCCAATTTGCATTGTTTTCACAAAAAATTTCCCTCACGGTATCTTATTTTGATTTGAACTTTGGTCCAATACTAATTATCGATTGTTGGTAGACAGAAATAGGGCAAGGGGTATTAGCGAGCACACCAATGTGGAAGATTTTCAGTAGACTGCGAAACCGATTCATCAATTGAATCATCGAGTCAAATCGGACAAACCAGAGTGGGCTATGGAAATCGATCAAACGATACTGCACGCCCGTCAGGATATAAATTTGCCCCCATTATTCCAATTATTTTAGGAAGGGCTTCTGTGTTAATCACTAGTTGAAAACATCAAAGCTTGTAACAAAAAAGAAAATGCCGGTCTGGTATATACAGATTGTACTCCACGGATATAGTTCATCGATATAACTGAAGTATGAGTCTCGTTCGGGAACAAATATGAGCTTAGCTCTAATCCTTCGAGATTCGCCGACTGCAACATTGATTCCAGCTCAAACATATTTGTCACCATGGCCGCCTCCGCAAGAGCTGGAACTTCGGCTTGTTCCTCAAGCGCACCCACGCCAAGAAATAGCCTCACGGGTAAGTCGCTGTGTGAATCAACAAACGCTCTAGCATCCTTCATGATGGCTCGGTCTTCCCACCAAATAGATGGACTACCGATAATATAGCGATTGAATGTATCTGGTTGATTGAAAAGAACATACAAGCCGAAAAGTCCACCAAGGGAATCACCCCAGTAACCACGATCTTCGGGGACCGTAGGGTAATTCTCGTCAATAAACGGCTGCAGTTCCTCTCGAATAAATTGTAGAAATTCGGGTGCTCCACCGGAGGTCTTGGTAAGGTTGAGTTCAGGTACGCCCTGGATAATGCCTGAGAGGCTGGGGGGTACTGGGCCTTGCATTGGCACTTGGGTGAGATCCCTGTTGCGAATATCGAGAGAGCTGAGCGAATGTTCCATTTCATAGCCTATACCCACAGTAATGAAGCGAGGTATATCACCACCGAGCTGCATCATAGCTGTGGATCTAGAGAACGAAACACCGTCATAGCTATCTGTTAGATAGAGAACGGGGAATCGTTCACTTCCGTCAGTCCGACTAACAGGCACCTGTACGCTGATCTCGAAAGTTTGATCGACAAACTGCGATTGAATCAAGTGTGTCTGGACCTCTGGGGCAACGAAGGGAGCATCTGCAGCCCAACTGCCTGTRCAGAGTAGAGCGGGTAGGAAACAACAACATAGTATGCGGGGGATTGAGGTTTTTAAACTAAACATAAGTAATCTCACTGAAGTGTCRGATAAGAATGAATGAGATCAAAGCAATTGTACAGCGGTTTCAGGGYARGGAATGAGTAGTGCCTACAGGGGTACAATAATTGGAAATKCGCCCAAATTTRTCGCYTRTCTATAGACACAATCATGTCATTGAGTCTTAACAATCGAACCACTACAGAGAATTTACGGAAATTAATGCGAACAGCTCACTAATGGCATGAAGGGGTTAAGACTGCGAGTTTGAAGCATACTAAAAAATAGTGACTTCCCAGTATCTGGATAAAAAGTCCATAGATCTGTCTAATTTGATTCCGGCCCTCTAGTCCACGACCACGAACAATCTTATTTGAAGGCGCCGAGATCAATCCGATAGATCCTATACGGACCCCGCTCTAGTATAGTTCGGGAACTAAATCTGTTCACACTCCAAGTCTCCTCGATTTTCCAGCGTGTTGTGCATACTRATAAAGATAGTGCAGAATCAAAGGGCTCAGACTGGGCTTCCCATACTATCATGGACGACTCAAGACATTGATTTGACGGGGAATAGGAATTGCTGGCGTTTTGATCGATTTAATCGTCTCGAAATCAACAATTGCTTGCACCTGTAGTAACTACAGGCATGATAATAGCGTTATCGTATTGTCTAGGCACCGAATCAGCCAGCGGTAATGTGGAGCAAACTGTCAAAATGAAGCTGACTTTTGTAGATAAGATTGGCTCGATTGGCATGTTTATTACGGCTCTTGCATGCCCTGTCTGCTGGCCTCTGTTTGCGGGCATTGGTGGTGCATTGGGATTGGGAATCCTCGCCCCTTGGGAAGGAATCATGATGGACTATGTTTTCCCCCCTTTTGTCTTGGTTGCGTTAATTGGTACCGTGCTTAGTTACAGRAATCACAGGCAGYTAMTWCCGTTAGTTTTTGGTGTTGCATCTGCTTCGTTTATTCTGTTTGGATTCTATGTGGGCTGGCAACTGGTATTGATGTATATCGGAATCTTTGGATTACTGATAGCGTCAGTTCTTAGTTACCTCGCCAACAAGAAACAAGCAATGATTTGTGAGTCTTAACTAGATTCAGTTCAAGAGCAGACCGGCATTGGATCAGTTAGTTGCCGTTTCAAGAAGTATTGTTTTCACAAAAGAACTTACACAAATTTTCGACTATTTTTGATACCAACAGGAGATGTGGTAATGAGTAAAAATTTACCGAGTTTTAGGCGTATGAAATTTTCAGCTGTTTCGACTCTAGCATTATTCGTTCTTTTGCTGACTGGAAACTTTGCTTATAGCGAGCCTCTTCGAGATCCAGTAGAAGGAGAATTAGTAGTTACGCTCGATGTAGATAATATGACTTGAGTCGGATGTGTTGTTGCCGTGCGCAACTCACTAGAGGCTCTYGAAGGTATARACGAAACTGAAGTTGACTTAGATGAGAAAACTGCWGTCGTATATTTCAATCCATTGGAAGTCGATGTTGCAAAAATAGTAAAGGCTACGGCAGATGTAGGGTTTCCATCTTCTCTCAGGGCTAAAGAAAAATAAGTGACTAGGAAAATTGATTTATTGAGACCGGCCCCGAGCCGGTTTTTTTAACAATTGTACTGCCGGACCACACTAGAAATTTGTACATTAAGTGAAGTATTGGTGATTGGCCACGAAATACGGCGAGTATTAAGAATGGGTAAATCTTCCACAATTAGCAAAGTTGCCAAACTCCTCAACTTAAACGTTGAAACGATTCGATACTATGAGCGTAGAGGTTTAATCGACCAACCGGAGAAACCTCTTGCAGGTTATAGAGAGTATCCTGCTCAAACAATTCAGCGAATTCAATTCATTAAGCGTGCAAAGGAACTCGGTTTTACGCTAGATGAAATTGAGAACTTACTTCGATTGGGTGATACGCACTGCGAGGATATTCAAGGTATTGCTGAAATCAAACTCAATACCATCCAATCAAAAATTACCGATTTGGAGAGTTTGAGAACAGTATTGGATAACTTGATTATCCAGTGTCGGACAAATCCAGATCGAACGCATTGTCCAATAGTAGAATCATTGTTGCCGGAATCACAAGATATCTCAAATTAGCACTTGACTCTGTACCATGGTACGGACTTTAGAATTTGCTCTGTGTCGAGATATTGGGGAAAAATTGAGTATGGAAACTAAGACCGCTGATGATTCAAGACTACCTATGCTAGGTGGTGTACTAGCCGCCATAGGCGGCAGTATCTGTTGTGTAGGACCATTCGTATTGCTACTTCTAGGCGTGAGTGGTTCGTGGATTAGTAATCTGATGGTTTTTCAACGTTATCAGCCGCTATTTATTTTATTCGTGCTTGGATTGCTTGTTTGGGCCGGTCTGAAGGTCTATCAGCCAATCGAATCCTGTGAACCTGGGTCTGTATGTGCGGTTCCCCAAACTCGAACTCGTCGCCAAGTTACTTTTTGGCTGGTTTCGGCGCTCGCCATTACGTTGGTTACGAGCGCCTACTGGCTGCCATTGTTTTTTCTGTAAAATTCTTACTCATTAGGAGATACCCATGAAAAAAATCATGTTTACAATTTTATTAGCACTTACTAGTTTTACGGCATTGGCTAAGCCACAAACTATCACTTTGGACCTGCCGACCATGGACTGCGCAATGTGCCCGATAACCGTGAAAATGGCATTGGACAAGGTTGAAGGTGTAATTGAATCTGCTGTCACTCTAGATTCCAAAAGCGCGGTTGTGACATTTGAGGATACGCAGACTAGTGTTGTAGCTCTCGTGCAAGCCACGACAAACGCAGGCTATATTTCAACTCTAAAACAAGAGAAATAGTCTTCTATGAAAGAGGGCAATAGCCTTTTACGAGTGGGAATTATTGGCACAGTAGTTGTAGCACTTTGCTGTTTTACTCCTGTGCTGGTAATCCTGTTGGGCGTTGTAGGGCTTTCTGCTCTTACAGGTTATTTGGATTTTGTGCTGTTTCCAGCCCTATTTTTCTTTGTTTGCTTGGCTGGTTATGCGGTATATCGCAAAAACGAGCGAGAAAACTAACTTTTGTACTTTCATCTATAACGAGATGGTAATGACGACACTACAATACAGCATCGAGGGAATGACCTGTGACCATTGTGCCAGAGGCCTAGAAACAGCACTGCACTCTCTCTCTGGAATTAAGTCGAAAGTAAGCTGGCCCAACAAGGAAGCTGCAATTGTGTCAACAAACGGAGTAAGTGAAGAGGCAATTCTAGACACGATTCAATCTAAAGGATTTAGTGCCACACGGATTAAGAAAGACAAAAAGAGTATTGATGACGACGGGCTAAAATCAGGCAGTGAATCTATCCTTCAAGTGGCGATAATAGGTAGTGGATCCGGTGCTTTCGCTTGTGCTATTAAAGCGGTCGATGGTGGTGCCAAAGTTACACTCATAGAAGAGGCCGAAGTCATTGGGGGCTGTTGTGTAAATGTGGGCTGCGTCCCTTCGAAAATACTTATTCATGCGGCAGAATTAGCTCATCAGCAACGTCAGAACCCTTTCTCAGGACTCCCAGACAGAAAGCCTGCAATTAATCGAGAGCAGCTAGTTGTCCAGCAACAGGCGCGGGTTGAAGAGCTACGTGCTGCAAAGTACCAGAATATTCTGGATAGCAATGAAAATATATCTTTGATACGCGGTCGAGCGACGCTCAAGGATAGCGAGACTTTAGTTATATCTAATGAAAAGGGAAAGCAGCGAGACTTAAAATTTGATCGCTTGCTCATTGCAACTGGGTCAAAACCGGCATTGCCGCCAATTGAGGGATTAACAGATACACCGTATTGGACGTCAACAGAAGCGTTGTTTTATAAACAAGATGTAGAGAGGTTGATTGTCATTGGCTCCTCGGTTATCGCCTTGGAAATAGCGCAGGCGTATCATCGATTAGGGTCCAAGGTCACGATACTTGCACGAAACACATTATTGTTTCGCGAAGATGAATCCTTGGGAACTGCACTCTCCGCCATCTTGGAAGAGGAAGGTATTGAAATAATGAATCATACCCAAGCGAGCGCGGTTAGCTTCGAAGAAGATGAATTTACTCTACGCACCAACAATGGCGAAATTAAAGCTGACAAGTTACTAGTTGCTGTGGGGCGCTCGCCAAACACCGACAATCTAAATCTTGAAGCAATTGATTTGGGGACAGATAGCATTGGTGCGATAAAGGTGGACGATCACATGCGTACCAATGTCGCCAATGTGTTTGCAGCTGGTGATTGCAGCAATATGCCCCAATTCGTCTATGTAGCGGCAGCAGCTGGCAGTCGAGCTGGATCGAATATGACTGGCACAGATGCAAAATTGGATTTATCTACAATGCCTGCAGTTATATTCACAGACCCTCAAGTTGCCACTGTTGGGTTGACGGAGAACGAAGCTCAGAAAAATGGGATGGAAGTGGATAGCAGGCTGCTTGATTTAGAGAATGTCCCGCGCGCACTCGCTAATTTTAACACTCGAGGTTTTATTAAGATTGTTATTGAAGCCAATACCGGTCGRATAATWGGAACKCAAGTRCTRGCTCAYAAYGGMGGTGAARTYRTACAAACRGCTGCTCTTGCSATTCACAAYMRGATGACWGTRGAYGAMTTGTCWARTCAACTTTTTCCTTATTTGACCATGGTGGAAGGTTTGAAACTCTGCGCTCAAACATTTAGGAAAGACGTTTCTCAATTATCCTGTTGTGCGGGATAGCTATTTTCTTCTGAAATCTAAATTTCTGAACGAGTAGGGGAGAGAGYGAAGGTTACGATACGTTTGATTTCATCGTCATGAGCGGCAGTGCCTGAGTGTCTACAACCCCCCCCCATTTAATCCAGCTCCTCTCGCAGCAGCACCCTCTGCCATGTTAGATACGWGGCGGGAAGTACCAATAATGTCAGAAACAGGGTGCTGATCATGCCRCCAATCATTGGCGCCGCAATGCGCTGCATCACTTCTGATCCTGTACCCTGGCCATACATAATTGGCAGCAAACCAGCAGTTACTGCTGCCATTGTCATGACTATAGGTCGCAGTCGCTGCAACGCACCTTCGTTAATTGCTGAACGCAAGCCYTCTCGAGTTACACCGGCGCCGCTTCTAGCTTTTTCCAGGTAGGCATCCCGATATTGGTTCAAATACACCAGCATGATGACGCCGATTTCTACAGCCACTCCGGCCAGTGCGATCAGTCCGACAGCTACCGCCACGGACAGGTCGAAGTCCAGGTACCACAATAGCCAGCTACTACCGGCAATAGACATTGGTAGGGTCGCCAGCACAATCAGAACTTCGCCCACACGATTGAATGCTAGGTAGAGTAGGAAGGTGATAATCAGTAATGTGAATGGCACTACGATCTTTAATCGCTCGATAGCACGTTCCATGTACTCGTACTGACCGGACCACGTAATTGTGTACCCGGCCGGCAGCTCGAGTTTGTCTTGTAGATAGGTCTGTGCCGAGGCCACATAGCTGCCCACATCAATGTCTGCGAGATCTACATATACCCAGCCAGTGGGTCTGGCGTTTTCACTTTTGATCATCGGCGGGCCATCCTCGACGCGGATGGACGCAATATCACTGAGCGGAACGCGCGCACCTTGTGCTGTTAYCACAGGCAAGTCGCGGATGTTTTCCAGAGAGTCGCGTACTCGAGAAGGGTAACGCAGGTTGATTGGAAATCGCTGCAAACCTTCGATGGTCTCTGACACATTCATGCCGCCGATTGCGGACGATACGACGGCTTGTACATCGTCGATATTGAGCCCCAGCCGCGCCGATTTGAGCCGGTCTATGTCTACTACGACATAGCGACCGCCAACCACTCGCTCGGCATACACACTGGCCGTGCCGGGGAAATCGCCTAGCAAGGATTCCAGTTCTCTTCCCAGTGCCTGCACAACAGATAGATCCGGCCCACCGATTTTAATACCAACCGGGGTCTTGATACCGGTGGCCAGCATATCAATGCGTGTCTTTATAGGCATGACCCAAACATTGGTCACGCCGGGTAACTGCACTGTCTGTTGAATTTCGTTGCGAATCGATTCGATCGTCATTCCCTCGCGCCATTCAGATTCCGGTTTGAAACGAATCAGCGTCTCGATCATGGTGAGTGGGGCAGGGTCTGTCGCGGTTTCTGCCCGACCGATTTTGCCGAATACACTCTCTACCTCCGGTATGGATTTGATCAGTCGATCGGTCTGTTGTAGCAATTGCGAGGCTTCCCCAATTGGCAATCCTGGGCGCATGGTCGGCATATACATCCAGTCACCCTCATCTAGCGGTGGCATGAACTCCGAGCCGAGTTGCGACAGCGGCCATACTGCTGATCCCATCAGCAGCATTGAAAAAGCTATCACTAACCAGGGCAGTTTAGTAGCAGCTCGAATCACCGGTCGATAACACCAGGTGAGTACGCGATTGAGCGGATTGCGCTGCTCGGCAACTATGCGCCCGCGAATCAGAAACCCCATCAACACAGGGATCAGGGTAATTGAAAGCAGTGCCGCAGCGGCCATAGCCCAAGTCTTGGTGAAGGCTAGCGGTGCGAACATCCTGCCTTCCTGTGCCTCGAGAGTGAACACCGGCAGAAAGCTGAGAGTGATAATAAGCAGAGAGAAAAATAGTGGAGGTCCCACCTGGGACGATGCTTTCAAGATCAATTGCCAGCGTTCTTTTCCATTCACTGATTGGTTTTTCTCGAGATGCTTGTGCACATTTTCTATCATCACGATAGCGCCATCTACCATCGCCCCAATGGCGATTGCAATGCCGCCTAGAGACATGATGTTTGCGTTAAGACCTTGCGCGCGCATGGCCAGCATGGCGCCGAGGATGCCTAGCGGCAGCATCAGAATCACTACCAACGAAGAGCGCAAGTGAAACAGGAAAATCAGGCACACCGCGCCAACAATGAGGAACTCCTCGAGTAACTTGGAGTAGAGATTTTCGACAGCGCTATCGATCAATTGCGATCGGTCATAGGTAGTCACTACTTCCACACCCGAAGGCAGTCCCGATTGCAGTTGCTCCAATCGCGCCTTGACTGCCGCAATCGTGGTGCCGGGGTTCTCCCCAGTGCGCATTACCACAACACCGCCGACCACTTCGCCTTCGCCATTGAGATCGGCGACGCCACGCCTGAGTTGCGGCCCCAGTTTTATCTCGGCCACATCGCCTAACAGAACAGGTACGCCGCGATCGTTCATTTTCAGTGGGATCTGGGACAGGTCATCAATACCCTTGATGTAACCAGTGGCGCGTACCATGAATTCAGTCTCCGCCATCTCGATCACTGAACCACCAACTTCGCGATTACCTCGCTGAATAGCATCTTTCACCTGTAAGAGGCTCAAGCCCAGAGCGCTAAGCTGATCGGGATCTATCTCCACCTGGTACTGCTTTACCATGCCCCCAATAGTTGCCACTTCGGACACGCCCGGTACCGTTTGTAATTCAAACTTCAGGAACCAGTCCTGAACTGCGCGTAGTTCGCTAATGTCATGTTGGCCGCTGCGATCTACAAGTGCATACTCGTATATCCAGCCGACACCAGTGGCATCCGGCCCCAGTGCTGGAGTAACGTCTGGCGGAAGTGTGGCAGACACCTGGCTCAGGTATTCGAGTACTCGACTGCGTGCCCAATATTGATCGGTGCCGTCTTCGAAGATTATGTACACGAATGAATCGCCAAAGAATGAATAACCCCGCACAGTTTCAGCGCCGGGAACCGAGAGCATGGCCGTGGTCAGAGGATAGGTAATTTGATCTTCAACTACCCGTGGGGCCTGTCCCGGAAACGGTGTGCGAATGATGACTTGCACGTCCGACAGATCAGGAATCGCGTCCACGGGCATGGTTCGGAAATTCTGCAATCCGATAACTCCAAGCAGTAGCGCGGCAACAAGAACCAAGCCCCGCTGATCGATCGATTTTTCTATTATCCAGGTGATCATTGTGGTTGTTCCTGATTGGAGATTAGTACAAGTTGGTAGCTGCCCTGCGGTGTCGCTAAGAATTCAAACTGCACAGCGTCATCAACCGCCAGATTGCCAATATTCATCTGTGCGGGAATTTGAAATGCCATGGTCATGGCAGGCCAGCCGAGATCGGCTACAGGTTCATGAGCGATTGTTATGGAGGCGCCTGTTGCGATCTGGCGGATGACGCCAATGGTGCTATAGGTAATTTCTGCCGTGTCGGCATTGATTGAAATGGCAGCTACAGTAGCACTCTGATTATCTGAATCTCTCATTGGCATTGTTGGACTGCGGCTATCCGCATCTGCCTCCGAGAGTCTAGCGAATGCCTGTTCGCCATTGGCTTCGGAATCCAGCAAGAATTGTCCGGAAGTTACGACAATATCCTCTTCGCTGAGACCACTTAGGATTTCGATGCGGCCACTACTGACTATTCCCGTTCGTACTACCTGTGGCCGGAATCTTCCCTCGCCCAGAGCGACGATGACTCGCTCGCCGGCGCCCGCCCGAATCACGGCTTCACGGGGAACAGTCAACACATCCAGTTTTGGTTTTGCTGATATCTGCACACTCGCGAACATATTAGGACGCAGGCGGTGATCGTCGTTGTCTACAATTAGACGCATGCGCAGACTTCGTGTAGTCGAATCCAGATTGGGATATACATAGGCAATCGTCGTTGCCCACATTTCCCCAGGAAACGCCGAGAACGAAACCGAGACGGGTAATTCCGGTTCTATCCAAACGGACTTAGACTCAAACACCTCGGTCTCTACCCATATGTTGTCTAACGAAGCCAGAGTAGCCAGAGGGGTTCGCGGCTCAACGAAATTACCTTGGCGTACGCCAATATGTGTAACAGTGGCATCACGCTCAGCCCGCACGATCAGGCGGTTACTCACCTGTGAGTTGCGATCCAGCTCCTCAACCTGATCCAGCGTGAAACCGAGCGCGAATAGCCTGTCTCTGGCGATTGCTGTCAGTGTACTATTGCCGGAATCTCGAGTAGTCAGATATTCCCTCTGCACACTTACCAGATTCGGCGCAAACAGTTCATACAGTACATCGCCTGCTTTAACCGAATCGCCCACGCTGGCTAGATTGAACGCTTCTAACCAGCCCTCGGCGCGTGTGTGCAACATCCGAATGCTAGATTCATCCCAGCCCGCGTAGCCAACAGCGTTAATGATCGGCGAGAAATCTTCSCGAGTGACCAAGGCTGTACGCACTCCCAGGTTCTGCTGAATGGAGGACGCGACTGTAATAGTATCGCCAGATTCGTACACGGGTATCAGAGGCATTCCCATGGGCGAGAGGCCCGGTTCTTCACGCTGGTAGTTCGCATCCATTGGGGCGACCCAATACAGAGGTCTACGCTCATCTGAATCGGAAGTTGATGAAGAGGACATGTTCATATCATTCCTACCAGACATGCTTTCCCTGTCATCTCCGGATTGATATAGCCACCAACCTGCAATCAGTATTAGGCTTAGAATACTTGCACTCGTTACTAGGAATTTAGAGTTCATCGATCTTCTCCTCGCGCCCACAACTGGCCGCCAGTCAATTGATTCAGTTCAGCTAACGCCATATATTGTTCGGCAATAGATTTTGATAGGAGCAATTGCATATCGAGTAACTGTTCTTGAACGTCGATCAGCTCGAAAAAATTACCACCACTGCTCTCATAATTCGCCATCGTTGCGTTCACGGTCTGCTCAGTGCTGGGCAGCAATTCGGTTTCAATCAAAACTATGCCATGGGCGGACTCATCGAATTTTGAGAGCTCGCCCTCCAGTGTCGACAGTAGTTCGCTGCGTTTGTTTTGCAGTGCCATCTGCACGCTGTGGTATTCAAACTGCGCGGAATTCTTGCGGGCGGAACGCTWTCCGAAGTCCAGAGGAATATTCAGACTTACACCTACTTGCAGGCGCAGCGCGCTYGCATTCCACAATTCGTTGTAGCCAACGTTGAGCTGCATGTCGGGGTAGTCATCTTTTTCCGTGAGGCGTTGATTCAGCATGGCTACGTTTAACTCCGCCTGCAGTTCTTTGAGTTCCGGGTGGCGGGCCATAAGCCAATCTTCAAGTACAATCTGTGGCGGGAGCTCTGGCATAGTCAATGCCTCGGCAGGAGAGGCGATAGCAGTGTTAGCACGCCGGTTTAGGAGATGATTGATATGCGCCTGAAGCCGGCGCTGCTCCTGTTCGAACACTAGATGCTGGTGGCGCAGCTGGATCGCATGAGTCTCGACTTTCAATACATCCTGTTGTAGCCCGATGCCATTTCCATATCGGGTTTCGGCCACTTGTGTTAGATCTGTGGCAAGCCGTTGGTGTTCAAGGTTAGTGACTAAGGCTTCGTTTACATACCACCACTGCGCCCATAACAACCGGGCCTGTGTAATTAAGTTCAGTCGTATTACTTCGTAAGTCTGCTGCGCCACCTCTGTACTGGCTGCCATCTTCTCGGAACGCAGAAAGCGTTTCCCCGGCCACGGGATGGTCTGACTTAACTGAATGTTTTGCCGAACGCGCAGCGCGTCGCCAAATTTACTGGGTATGTTGTCGCCAATGGAATTGGGCGCAATCGCATAGTTGATTCGAGGGTCGTCTAACGCTCCCGAGCTGGCAATTAATTCTTCTCGCGCCGCCACGCGAAATTGCTGAGCTTGAAGACCAGCGTTACTGATAAGAATGCTATCGATCAAGGATTCGATTTCAGTCGACACGGTAGTTGATTGCGCCATAGTAGGCGACGAAACCACAACAAGTGGGAACAGCGATAGATAGAAAAAGATATTCAGGCGAATTCGGCGTGAACAGACTCTGTCAACAGAACACATAACAATACTCCTAATAGCAAACACGATTGCGTCGCCTTCGAAAGGAAAGTGCGCAGATTAGTGAATTATCGGGAGCGTCTTAAATACGGTAGCGTTCAGTAGATTTGTAAAGGGAAGGGGTGACGTAAGGAGGGTAGGATTCGGGCCGTTCTACGCGGGATATGAACCTGTGCAGATCGTAGGATTCCGCGAGATCATAATATGCAACCGCAGGGGAATTGCTGTCCTGTTGCTGTGCCGATTTTTGCTGGACAGATTTGGAGTGTGGGACGGCAGCATCGTCATCACCGGGAGGGTCATTGATACCGACGGACACCTCGACAATACAGCAGCCCATCTGCGGATCGTTACATTCTGGCCCCTGTGCGGAGTGATCTGTCTCGCCTAACACAGAGTAATTTTCTTGCATCCCAACCATATCGGAATGGTCGGGCATGTCGTCCATGCGGTGGCTAGGGCCACAGCAGCAATTAGTCTGCTCCTGCTCCATGTCTGGCATCATGGCACAGGCGTAGCTCGCCTGAACATTTAGGATAAAAACGATGCCAATTAGCAGGGTTAGCCATTGGCGTACTATCTTGCGATTTTGCACGAACATAGAAGTGTAGACAGCTATTTAGTATGAAACTATTCGCCAAAATACGGCAAAAAGGAAATTTCTACAAGCGAATAGCAGAACTGCTGTAAGGTCTACGCGTCAAATGCGAGCTTAGAGCCGCAGTATTGATTTTGATGAATCTATTCTCCCATCATCACTTGACCTTCGGCTAGGGTCAAAGGTTTATAATCTCTGGCTTAGGCAACGCAAGCGCAGTGTGTCGAGGACTGGATTGGAGCAACAGATTGATGAAAGAAAATAAAGAATGCCACAGTGTGCAGACAGACGAACTGAAAGACCCCGTGTGCGGGATGACGGTAACGGCAGCCTCCGAGCATCACGCCGAATATGAGGGAGCGGACTACCATTTTTGTAGTGCATCCTGTGTGCAGAAGTTCAGCGCAGATCCAGTGAAATATCTGAGTCCGAATGCTGAGGATAGAGAGCCTGTTGACGTAACGGCTTGGTATATCTGCCCCATGCATCTCGAGGTGCGTCAATTAGGTCCCGGGGTTTGTCCAAAATGTGGCATGGCGCTCGAAGCAGAGATGCCCTCTCTCGAGGAAGAAGAGAATCCCGAACTAGTAGATTTCAGTCGCCGATTTTGGTGGACCTTGCCTCTTTCTCTGCTGATATTTGTATTGGCAATGTTTGGGCACGGCAGAAACTGGGTGCCAATAGAGTGGCAGAACTGGATCGAGCTGGCGCTCGCGGCCCCCGTAGTGCTTTGGGCCGGTCTGCCATTTTTTCAGCGCGGCCTGCAATCCATCGTGACCTGCAATCCCAATATGTGGACATTAATCGGATTGGGAACGGGCGCCGCATTTCTCTACAGCATAGCAGCCACATTCGCTCCGAAACTATTTCCGGAGTCGTTTGTCATCGATGGAAGAGTGGCAGTTTACTACGAGGCGGCAGCTGTAATTGTATCGCTTACCCTGCTCGGTCAGCTGTTGGAGTTGAAGGCGCGTAGCCAGACCTCGGCGGCAATAAGGGCGCTATTGCAGCTGGCCCCAAAGACCGCGCGACGAATCGATTTAGAGGGCAATGAGAAGGATATTCCGATCGAAGAGATCGTCTTGAATGATCGCATTCGAGTCCGGCCCGGCGAAAAAATCCCCGTGGATGGCATCGTCGAAGAGGGCAGCAGTGCGGTGGACGAATCGATGCTCACGGGGGAGCCGCTACCGGTGCGCAAGGCTGTCGGAGATAGTGTTATCGGTGCGACTATGAATACGAGCGGCAGCCTGATCATTAAGGCGCAGCACGTAGGTAGCGAGTCTACACTCGCACAGATTGTACAACTGGTTTCTCAAGCACAGCGGTCCCGCGCTCCACTGCAGAGACTCGCCGATCAAGTCGCAGGCTATTTTGTTGTCACGGTAGTGGTAATCGCGCTTCTAACTTTTACGGTCTGGGGGTTATGGGGCCCCGAACCGAGCTGGGTATATGGCCTCATTAATAGTGTGGCCGTGCTTATCATCGCCTGTCCCTGCGCATTGGGCCTGGCGACACCCATGTCTATCATGGTTGCAACCGGTAATGCAGCGAACAGGGGCATACTATTCCGTGACGCTGCTGCCATCGAGCAGCTGCGACTGATAGACACTCTTGTTGTTGATAAGACTGGGACGCTGACCCAAGGTAGCCCAACCCTGAAACGTGTCGTTCCCATGTTGCAGTTTACGGAAAGCGACGTGTTATCCATGGCGGCTAGTCTCGATCAGGGCAGTGAGCACTCGCTGGCTAAAGCGATTGTAAAGGCGGCAATCGATAAAAACCTGGAACTAGCGGTAGTTGAAAACTTTGATTCTGCCTCAGGTATTGGAGTTTCAGGAGTGCTTAATGGTAAGCAGTTGGCGATGGGTAATACCGCATTGATGCAGGAATTGCAGATCGATGTGAGTGCGACTGCTAAGCAGGCAGATACGCTGCGAGAAACAGGAGCCAGTGTCGTATTCCTTGCCATTGATAACAAATTGGCAGGGTTACTAGCTATCGCCGATCCGATCAAGGATTCGACGCCAGCAGCGCTCAAGAACCTCAAGGATAGTGGTCTCAGCATAATTATGGCCACGGGCGATGGCGAGCTAACTGCTAAACATGTCGGAGAGGAGCTAGGCATCTCGGAAGTTCACGCGGAAATGACGCCGGCACGTAAACTTGAACTTGTTGCGTCTCTACTGGAAAAAGGTCACAAGGTTGCAATGGCGGGGGATGGTATAAATGATGCGCCCGCACTGGCGAAGGCAACGGTGGGCATTGCAATGGGAACTGGCACCGATGTCGCCATGAGTAGTGCCCAGATCACATTAGTAAAAGGCGACCTGCGTGGCATCGCTCAGGCTCGCCTTATATCGGAGAAGACAGTTGGCAACATGCACCAGAATCTCGGATTCGCTTTTCTGTACAACAGCATTGGAGTGCCAATAGCCGCCGGCATATTGTTCCCGTCGTTCGGCTTACTGCTGTCGCCAATGCTCGCCGCACTTGCGATGAGTCTCAGTTCAGTGTCAGTAGTCGGCAACGCCTTGCGGCTGCGTGAGCGATCACGAGTCGAGGCATGACCTGCGGCCTAGGCGAGCGCCGATGAATCGAGCACTGCTACTGTTTCGCTCTTCCAGAGGTATGCGTATGGACGATCCGCCAGTTAGCATCGATCTTCTCCAGTACATAGGTCCCGCGACCTTCGATTGCTATGTGTCGATCTTCGATGTCGGCATTGAGTTCATAACGTAGGGCTACGTAAGCAAAGTTGCCTTTGACTTGCGGCTCAATAGCGAAGAAACGGTAAGTGAAGTTTTCGAAGGCATCCAATTCTGGTTTGAGATGATGGTCGCGATAGTCTACCCAGCCGTGGTTTACGCCAGCGCCTTCTATGATGTGCACGCCACGCCCCTCGGCATAGATGCCATTGAGCGCGTCGAGATTGCCTGCCTGCATGTCTGCGGCAACCTGTTCTAGAAGTTCTCGGATTTGGCTGGCGTCATCCTGTTGTGCCGATGCAACGGGTATAGCGAAGGCGACCAGTAGAGCGATATAAGTGAAAGTAGATTTTTGATTCATAGCGTGTTCTCTCCTATTATTTCTGAAGGTATTTCGATTATAAATTGCGTAAGCCCGTCACTCGAAGTGGCCGTTACGCTCCAGCCATGCGCGTCAGCAATTGACCTTACTATTGCTAGGCCTAGGCCGGCACCATCGCCGCGACGTTGCCTGGAAGGGTCGCCACGATAAAACCTGTCGAATAATTTGGTGAGCTGCTCCAATGGAATGGTTGTCCCGGAATTCTCCACAGTAATACGATTTTGGTTTGGTGCAGATTCGAGAATTACTCTTACCGAGCTACCAATTGCAGCGTGGCGTATCGCATTCGAAAGCAGGTTGCTCAGCGCGCGCTTAATTAGTGAGCGATCACAATGTATTTTTGTGCATTCTCCCAATAGCTCGAGCTGCACTTGACTCTCTTCCGACCAGGCTTCAAAAAATTCGAACAGGTCTCCGATTTCATCGCGAAGATCAGTCTCGACGAAAGTGGGTTTTTGTAAGCCGCTTTCTGTCTTTGCCAGCATTAACATGTCATTGATCATCGCAGCCATGCGTTCATATTCTTCAAGACTGGAATAGAGAATCTCCTGGTACTCTTCMACACTGCGTTCTTGACCCAAAGAAACCTGRGTCTGAGTCATGATATTTGTAATGGGAGTGCGTAGTTCATGGGCAATGTCTGCMGAAAAATTCGATAAGCGATTAAACACGTCTTCCATACGCTGTAACACGTCATTGAAAGCAGAAACCAGATCGAAGAGCTCGACCGGCACCTGGTTTGTGTCAATTCGTAGATGCAATTTATCGGAGTTGGTGTCGCGGATCTGGTTGCTGACTTTGCGTAGCGGGGAATGACCTTGCTGCACCGCAAACCAGGCAGTGAAGATCGAAAACAAACTAATACCGATGACCACGGCCCAAAGATTACGGTAGAAGCTGGTCATGAAATCTAGATGGAAATCGATCGAGGTAGCAACGACGAGCGTGCCAGTGCGTGTTGTGTTTGTATCGGCGATGAATTGTTGCAACACCATTGCCGCACCACGGTAAGTCGTGCCGTTATCTACCCAACTAGAAACAGTTTCGGTATTAATCTGCTCAACTCGGCCTGGGGATTGTGCGATCGCTGACAAGTCAGCTCCCGGTGTGGCATAAACGATAGCGCCGCTGGGGTCCGCTACAAGAAAATAGATAGCGTGATGACCGGAAACGGCATTTTCGAGCATCAGCTGCATTTCCATATTAGTAACATTGCTGTCGCTGGCCGCGTAGGTGCCATGCACGGCGTCTGCTACAACCTGCAACTCACCGACATCCTGTTGCAGAAAATGCGCTTCGATGGAACGTTGCACAATGAAACCGAGCACGATAAGACTCAAAGTGGTGCTTATGCCGACGAACACTGTAACTCTTGCCGCCAGCGAAGCTGGGCGCGAACTCGTGTGCTTTTTATCAGGCATCAATCGCCTCCAGTTTGTAGCCCATCCCACGCACAGTGTGAATTAACTTGATGTCATAGGGATCATCGATCTTGGACCGAAGCCTTCGTATTGCTACATCGATTACATTGGTATCGCTGTCGAAATTCATGTCCCACACCTGTGATGCAATGAGCGATCGTGGCAGAACCTCGCCCTGCTTTCTGAGCAGCAATTCCAGTAGTGAAAATTCTTTATTCGTCAGCACTATGCGCTGGCCCGAACGCACCGCCTGTCTTGAGGGGAGGTTGAGAATCAGGTCGGCCACTTGCAATGTGTTACTAGGAGAAGCGGCCGTACCGCGTTTTAACAGGGTTCGCACGCGGGCTAATAGCTCGGTAARGGCGAAGGGTTTGATAAGGTAATCGTCGGCGCCTCGCTCCAGTCCTTTTACACGGTCCTCCACGCTGTCTTTGGCCGTTAGAAAAAGCACAGGTGTGGTGATGCCGGATTCTCGCAGCGAAGCGATAATTTGCCAGCCGTTAATATCCGGTAGCATTACGTCGAGGATRACGAGGTCGTAGGGCTCGGATTTTGCCAGATGCTGCCCATCCAACCCGTTCTGCACCCAATCCACCACAAAACCTGCCTCGGTCAGACCTCGTTTCAGATATTCYCCAGTCTTCTGTTCGTCCTCTACTACGAGTATTTTCATTTGCCCACTTTCGGAATTCTGACGAATATCGCTATCGAATCTTTGTGTTTTTGATGAATGAATCATACCTCGGCCTCTCTACCAGCAAGATTACAGGAACATTACAAATATGTAATGGACGGGTCACTCTAGTGACAGCTGGGGGCTCGTACAATTCAATCCAGATTCAGCATTGCCGCCACAGCAAGACTATTTGAGTATGAATTGGGCCGTGGTGCGAGTAGACGAAATTTTACGGAATCAATTAGTGAKGAAGGTGCAGATTTTTGAGTAAAACAGATGCAGTAAGACACCCCACCRTGGCTMCTAGTCGCCGCCGGTTTGTGAAGGGCCTAGCTGTAGGAGGCGCCCTCCTGGGACTATCGCCAGTGGCTCGATCTGTGCTGGCAGCGGCAGCAGGCGCTGTCCCTCCGGCGCAGTTGACCGGGACCGAGTTTGATTTAGAAATAGGGGAGACACCGGTAAATTTCACGGGAACTCCGAGCATGGCTACCAGCATTAACGGCTCAATACCTGGGCCGACCTTGTACTGGCGCGAAGGCGATACGGTGACGCTTCGAGTAACTAATCGGCTGCGAGAATCCACGTCTATTCATTGGCACGGCATAATCCTTCCCTACCAGATGGATGGAGTACCGGGCATTAGTTTTAAAGGCATCGCACCCGGCGAAACGTTTACCTATAAATTCACGGTTCAGCAGCACGGGACATACTGGTATCACTCTCATTCCGGATTTCAGGAAATGACGGGTGTCTACGGCGCCATCGTCATCGTTCCCCGCGTGCAGGACATTCACCAGGTTGATAGAGATTATCCGATTCTACTGTCCGACTGGACGGGTGAGTCGCCAATGGAGGCCTTCAGGAAACTGAAGATCATGGGGGACTATTACAATTTCAATCAGCCAACGTTCCAAAAGTTCTATCGTGACGTGGCCGAGTCCGGATTAACTTCCGCAGCACAGCGGCGGCAAATGTGGAATCAGATGCGGATGAATCCGACAGATCTTGGCGACCTGTCCGCAGAGACACTCACCTATCTAATGAATGGCACGACACCAAATGGAAACTGGGAAGCCGGTTTTCAGCCGGGAGAGCGTGTGCGCCTGCGTTTTATAAACGGCGCCGGCAACACTTTCTACGACGTACGTATTCCGGGTCTCAAGCTACAGGTCATTCAGACAGACGGCGTCGACGTGCATCCAGTTTCAGTGGATGAGTTTCGCTTCGGGCCCGGGGAAACATACGACGTCATCGTAGAGCCCACCGACGATGCGCATACAATATTCGCCCAATCTATGGAGCGGACGGGTTTCGCTAGAGGTACTCTCACTAGCCAACCAGGGCTCACCGCGCCGGTACCCGAACTCGATGCGCCCGAGCAGCTCACTATGATGGACATGATGGGGAGCATGCAGGGAGGCGCGATGGCTGCGGGTGGCCATGTTATGGCTAGCGATCATAGTCAGCATGGAAATTCTGGCATGGAGGGTATGCCGACGGTACGGCACGCCAGCACCGAATACGGCGCTAGTACCGATATGCGGGTCGATATGCCTCGCACAAATATTGACGATCCCGGAATCGGTTTGCGCAACAACGGTCGCCGGGTACTCACGCTGGCGGATTTGCACGGCGTCGAAGAGATTACCGATCGCCGTGAGCCCGAACGCGATATCGAATTACACCTTACCGGCAACATGGAGCGTTATACCTGGTCATTCGACGGTCTGGAATTTGGACAATCGACACCGATCTATTTTCGTCACAATGAGCGCCTGCGGATAATTTTGCACAACGATACGATGATGACACATCCAATGCATCTGCATGGAGTCTGGAGTGAGCTCGAAGGCCCAGATGGAGATCTGCTAACCCGTAAGCACACAATTTCTGTGCAGCCGGCGCAGAGAATTAGTTTTCAAATGACCGCCGATGCCGTCGGACGCTGGGCCTGGCACTGTCATCTGTTGTTTCACATGGATGCAGGCATGTTTCGCGAAGTCGTGGTGGCATAGAAATGGATACTAACAAGACTAAAGCGGGTGTCGCATTGGAGCGGCGATCAAAAACTCAGGCAGGAAAATACACGGCAATTCTATTTTCCTCATTACTGCTAAGCACGGCTGCTACTGCCGTATTTGCGCAAGCCCATGATCACGGCGCCATGCCCGCGCAGGACATGCAAGTCACGCACGATCACTCTGTGGTTGTCAGTGAAGTGCAGCAAGATAGTAGTGTGGATGACGATCACTCGCAGCATGCGGGTAACTCTGCTAGTGATGCACAAGCTACAGTGACCGATCATTCGCAGCATGCCGATCACTCTGCTGATAGTGTGCAAGCGGCAGAGGCCGATCACTCGCAACATGAAAATCAATCTGCTAGTGACGCACAGCATGCTGAAATAGAAGTACACGATCATAATGCCGACGCGCCGACGCCCATGAACATGGGCGGCGATACCAGCCAGCAGCGAGATCCCCACGCCTATTCCAATGGATTGCAGAGAGGCTCAGGTCCTTACGCTGTGGATGGTCCAGGGTTGCACCTAGCTGATGAGATGAATTTCGGCGGTTTTAGAATGAATCGCCTCGAACAGCTTTATCAAGATGGCGCCGATGCGACGGTGTATGACATTCAGGCCTGGTTTGGAAATAGCTACGATCAGCTCGTAGTCAAAGCGGAAGGCGATTTCAGCGATGACAGACTAGAGGAATCGGATACCGATATCCTTTGGTCCCATGCGATTTACAGTTTCTGGAACACGCAAGTTGGGGTTCGCCACCAGAGCGGAGAAGGGCCCGATAGAAATTGGCTAGCGTTCGGCGTGCAGGGCATCGCTCCCTATTGGTTCGAGGTAGATGCTACCGCCTATTTGGGTAGCGGTGGCAGGTCCTCTCTAAATATAGAAGCCGATTACGAGCTATTGATAACTCAGCGGTTGGTATTGCAACCGCGGGTTGAGGCAAATTTCTAYGGAGARGATGACCGCGCGCGCGGATTGGGCAGYGGTCTGTCAGATTCATCGGTRGGRCTGCGATTGAAATACCAGATTARCCGRCAACTTGTTCCTTACATAGGCGTAGARCAAGCAMGAATGTATGGCGATACTGCCAAATTTAGTGTTGGCCCAAAGWGTGCTTCCCAGACTCGCTGGCTCGCTGGTCTGCGTTTTTGGTTCTGAATAAATAGATGAGAGTAGTGGCGAATATTTTGGTTCACTCAATTGATGNNTTTTTTAACAAGTRATARAATTTTTATAGGAGATTACAGTAATGAATAGATCTACGATGATTAAAATAGTAAGTGTTCTCGGTCTGATGTTGTYGGTGCCTGTGCAATCCCTGGCGCATGTCGCCCTGGTGAGCTCAATGCCAGAAAATGGCTCAATAGTTAACGTTGCGCCGGGCAGTATCATGCTGGAGTTTACGGAAGAGGTGCGTTTGCTAAAGGCTACAGTCTCTGTAAAGGGAGACGAGGCAATGGACATTGGATTTAAGCCCGTAGCCAAGGCCGAGAAGCATTTCATGGTGGCATTACCGAGCCTCATTCAGGGTGATTATCTAGTCAACTGGACCGTCATGGGCAGTGACGGACATCGCATGGAAGAATCATTCAGTTTTACATTCGATCCAACTGCGTCCACAACCATGGCGCATTCGGCGGAACACGGCGCCGCGCATTCTGCTGCAGGTGGCGATTCACATGGGGATCATGGCGGCGGCGATCACTAATCCTTCGGAGTCCTTATCTTGTTCTGGGAAGTTGCCAGTGTAGTTGGGAAGGTGCTCTCTCTCGCCGGTGTTGCTGGCGTGGTAGGGGGCATGTTCAGCCTCTATCTCTCAAGACACCTTGGGAGTAGCACTCGTGAGGCTGTATCGAACTATCTGCTGGCGAGTGCAGTTATTGGGATAGCCGCAACCGTCGCGTTCTTCTGTCTGCAAGTTGGTGCTATCAATCAGAGCGGCATCGGCGGCATTTTGGATTGGCCGATGGCTCWGATTCTCGCTCAGTCCAGTCTCGGCTATAGTACGGGGCTGCGACTGCTCGGATTTGTCATGGCAGCTATTGCGGTGCTGATACTTCGCCAGCATCTCACAGAAGTAAATTCTAAACACCATCGCGCATTCGCTTACACGCTAACTATCTTGGCGTTTCTAGCCCTTGCCGCCTCTTTCACTATGACAGGGCACGTTACCTCCCTGAGCTGGACGGCTCATATCGCCATTGCGCTACATGTCTTCGCGGTGTTTCTCTGGATAGGATCGTTGTGGCCCCTGCTCCACTTCTGTGGATTGCAAGGTCAGTATCGGACGGCTGTACAGGGCGCAATGGAAGAATTTGGCAAGTTCGCAATCGGACTGATTGCAGTATTAGTCAGTGCCGGCATCTTTTTCCTCTGGCAGYTACTRGAGAGCTGGCGTGAAATCTACACGACCGACTATGGTCGCGGTATGTTGATAAAGCTGTCCGGGGTGAGTGTATTGCTGCTTTTGGGCGCAACTAACAAGTTTCGGTTAGTACCAAACTTACGTCAGCCAGATGGAATGCTGCCCCTTGCACGTTCGATTCGAATAGAAATGGGCGTGGTGCTTTTAGTATTGCTTATAACTTCTTATCTAACAATAATAATAGGAATTGAAAGCTAGGGCCGAAAGATCGCCGTACAACTCATAGTTGCTGGAAAAGACCTCTACCTTATGGGATCTAATGGTGTCCCTGACCTGAAAGAAGGGCACGAAGCCAGGAAGGCCAAGCGCCTTGGCTTCAGCATTGCGAGCCACAATGCACCCGTCATTGTTCGAGAGAACAACAACAGGCTTTCCCCAAAGATCAGGCCGGAAGATCTGTTCACAGGAGGCATAGAAGGTATTGCAGTCTACCAGCGCGAACATAGGGGATTGATCGCGTGCGTTACGACACCCAACACAACACAGTCGGAGTCTTCACCGATCGGAATGGCCGCAAAGCTCAAATTTGCAGCCCTCAAGACCTGCGCTTTTAAGTCAAGAATCTTGCAGGTGATTTCTCCATCGAGCGCGGCAATAACCACATCATCGTGTTTGGGCGTTTTAGCGCGATTCACGACAAGCAAGGCTTTATCCATGATGCCGGCATTAACCATCGACAGGCCGGCGGCTTTAACAAAGAACGTAGCGGAAGGTTCCGTCACCAGGTATTTATTCAGATCGAGAGGTTTATCAATGTAATCATCTGCAGGCGATGGGAAGCCAGCTGGCGCGAACGCCAGATACAGAGGAGGCAACTCGGTTGCCGCATTGACGCCTGTAGCAATTCCTACCGCTTCAAAACAGGGGCTAATCGGGGCGGTATTCATTGAAAAGTCGGTTTTCTGCATAGCTGTATGTATATACAGTGGTTAGATATCGAAATGCAAGCTCGGGTTTGTAAAATACTCCGTTTTGTTTTCACGCTATGTGAGATGTAAACTGTCTTCCGCCACTCACTACTAGCACTAAACACCACAAAGGCACCTTATGGCTTGGTATCAGATAGTTTCGTCAACATCCGAATTCGCTCACTGGATACACGGCGAGGATGTGGAGGTAGTTCACACGCATGAGAGTGGCGCTCTTTGTAATACGACTTTCGGTTTTGGCCGAGACCTGCACAGGCTCGACAACCCCAAACTAACCCAGATGTGCTCTCGTTGCGTTAAACGTATCGATAAAAGGGCATTGGAAAAGTGATGGCAGAACATCACCCTGGAGTTTGCCGGCTTAGGGATCGTGACCAATCAGCGGAGACTTCGGCTCCGTGGCGTAGCCAGAGAGCCCGTCCGGAGGAAGCTTATCGTCTTCCGGCAATAAAGATAATTTTCAGGTCGTTAATATGTCGAATATAAGCGCTGGCTCTCTGTTTCATTTCACTAGTGATATCAAATATTTGAAGAGTATTATTCATAACGGTTTTTACCCTAGGTTGTGTAAGGAAGATTCAGTAGCCAGTATTCGGCATAAATTTAGACCTGGGCAGTCGTATATCCCAATGGTTTGTTTTTGCGATCTGCCATTATCAAGTGTTCCTGATCATATGTCGTCATTCGGCGCTTATGGTCTGGGCCTCAATAAGCTTTGGGGCATGTCCAAGGGGATTACTCCGGTTCTTTATAGCCACGCAGGCAGCCCAACTAGTGACGCGTTAGCTTCTATGGCGGCATCATTTACAAAAACCAAAACCGATAGCCCAGAACTCGTGACATTGCTGCAATTTATAAAGTCTTATCAAGGTTTTGTCGGAGACAGTAAGGAATTAGTTAGATTCTATGATGAGCGTGAATGGAGATATGTACCTGATATTGCTATGCATGAATATTTTGTTAATCTGAATAACGCATCTGCACCGAGTGATGTTCAACAGGTAAACGAGAATCTAAAATCGTTTCCATTAGGATTCGATATCGGGGATATTGAATATATCATTGTAGATAATGACGATGACGTTATTGAACTGATTGAATGGCTAGAGGGGTATTCGACTGAGGCTAATAGAAGGTCTATTTTACTATTACTTTCTCGAATTTTGACAAAAAGGCAAATCAAAGAAGATTTTTAGCTCGAATTGTACAAGTTATATGAATTAGGAGAGGTTTGGATCAACTTCGTAATGCAGACAGGGCATTGAAATATATGCTGATTTGATTTGTAAGCCACAAATTAATTAATCTGGATCTCCACTGTGAACCTTCCGAAACCCGCCAAACCATAGAACATCACTAATGCCGGTAATATAATTTACCGGAAATAGTGGAGAGCAATTATCCCAATTACTCAATGTTATAACGCTGTTGGCATGACGTGGCAATTACATGGGCTAATGCGATTTCATGGACACCACTCCAATCTTGCTGTCCATCAAACCTGAACTCTGCATCACCGAGCACTAGCGTTGGGATAGTCCAATTACAGCCGTCACTACCAGGACTGCATTTCTTAACTTTGTCAAAATTGACATTACGTACAGTTCGGCCAAGCTTTTCATAGATTTGAGCGTTTAAAATTTCTGTCAGGCGATCTTCGGATACTAATATCCTATTCATCTTCATTCCCTCGCAAAGGTAAATATTTAGAGGAATGATGTATAGTTGGGCCATTGCCGCCTTATTCAAGGGAGTGTGCTCAGAAATGAATAAAGCATTAGAAGCAGTCTTTAGAAAGTATGCCCATTGGTTTTGGTTGTTAGCACTCGGAACGTCTTTTTTTGTTGAAGAAATGAGAGAAGCAATACCGCTGTTGGTGATCCTGTTGTTAGGCTTTATTGCAAAAAACTTTTTTGCATTAACAGTGACTATTGCACTACTCGTCCTTTTTCTTAAAAAGTCCAGACGTAATGACCTTGTCGTCTACCAACCCCACCATCGTCAACTTACAGAAAGACAATTAACAATTCTTGACTACTTAACCACTAACCCAGGCCGTGAAATCGATACCCCAGGAGTCGTTTATGCTATCGGGGGGAATGCTGAAGTTGTAGCAGTATTGGCGGATTTAGAGTGTCTTACTGAACTTGGCCTAATTACAAATGAACAAGATTTTGTCGGTCGACCTGCAAGGTGGGATGCAGGCCGAAACGCTAGGCGTTATTTAAGAGAGAGAGGGTTATTAAATTAACCACCATCTTAAGTCTGAGGCTGCCTTTGTACTCACATATCAGTGAGATCAGAGCCCCCGGCAGTGCCATCCTTCTCTTCAGTTAGACTAGCGCCCCCGGTAGAGCCATCGCTCTCTTCAGTGAGAGCAGCGCCCCCAGTAGTGCCATCCCTCTCTACAGTGAGAGCACTACCGCCTCTGTTTCCATCCGAAGAGGATTCAGCGCAACCTACTAACAGGAAGAACAGCGCAATAAGTAGTAAATTGATCCTGAATTTCATAAAGTCACCACTTGTATTAAGGAGGCGCCCTATCGTCACCCACATATCACCTTGCAGTCAACTTCCCGCAAGGGCTATGCTACAAACCTCGCCACCTTTAATTTTTCTCACAACAACTTTCCTAACGACTCAAGATGCCGCTTGTTGATACCAGAGGAACCTGCATGATCACAAACGACTTTACACCCACCATGTCCTTAGAAGAATTGCAAGCAGGCGAAGAGCGTCACACAGCCACAATTCCATCGCGTAGGCTAGCGATGACTGCAGGACTAACAAAATCAAGCAAAGAACTGGCTGAGGCATGGGATAAAAACGGCGAGCTGTATTTAGTGACACTAAGAGCCGCTGTTGCAGCGTATGAGGAAAACAAACATCTAGAAGATCTTCTAGTTAATTCAATCACCAGGCTGGTAAGCGTAGTTGATGATGAAAGCAGCCCTTTAGTCGGAAAGGCAATGCAAATTATCAGTGAGAGCATAAATACAGAGCCATCTTAATGCCATAAAATACGCTGTGGCTGCTGTATCAATATATATTTTTTCTTACGGTCAGTCTGGGCTGAATTAATTACGTCTAACAAATGAGTAATTGAAATAGACGTTGGCTTGCACCCTAATAGCTTTATAAATCCGAAAAGGCTTTCCGTAATCTCTTCCGGCCTACCCCACAAAATATCGTCCGATGGTAGGCCATCGTATTCGATATAAAAAACCCAATCACTGGGTGAAGGCCATTTATCGGACATAGCCAAGATTGACCCTTACTCGTTTTCTGCGAAAAAATACTCTATGGGTTTGTCATAGAGTTCAGCCATTGCAGCCAGAAGATTTAGCTTTACATGACAGCCATAATTTCTGATTGCTTCATTATCCTCAAGAATTTTTCTACTAAACCCTAGCGCCCTAGAAGCTTCGTTCATATCCAAATTAGCTTCTATGCGAGCCGCGCGGATATTCTCTTTGACTATCACTTCTATACCGCCGAATTTATGTTTGAGCTTTGACGTTTGTGCCATTTCTGTAACCTCTATAAATACATAGTTGTTCCCAAATCACTCTATTTCAGCTTTGGCCCCGTGACGGGGCTCGCTGCGATAGCTGTAAAAAGCAAGGTGAGAGATTTGGATTATGAAAAGACAGGTTAGCAGGAAAAAAACCGTCTTAGGTACAACGAAGTATTGTAAAGAAAAACCCAACCATGATGTAGACAGCAAAGCACAAAACAACCAATTCAATTTCCTATCACCAAATAAAAAATTCATCTAAAGGTCCCAAAAAGCCCCGAACATCTGTGGGATACTATCACTTTAGATATAAGTGTCAATGCATATTAGTATATAGTGTTAAGTGAATTGAGAGATATTAGCGCTCAATACCCAGATCAGGGCCGGCTGCTGGTTTGTTTGCGCCCGGTTGTATGCTTCTATCAGGCCCAATGCTTGGCTTTATACTCTCGGCAAATTTCTCCAAACTGTCCGCATCGAGTACCGATTGCGTTTCGTCTGTTGACCGCAGATAACGAGCCGCACCTAAATACTCGGCCTTTATGTCGATGTATTTATTACCGCCTTCCTCTTTCGTTTCCTGCTCAGGATGGGTTTGTTTGATTTCTGCGACCTTTCTGGGATCTGCCCTGCCCTCTTGTTCCAAGTGATGCTTAGATTGAGGCTTTGATTTTTCCCAATGGCCTCTGTCAGAACGGTACGAAGCATTCACCTCTACCCCTTGCGCGAGCAAATGGGTTGCGTAGTGTTCCCGCGCCATTTTGAGTTCGGCTTTACCTAGTCGGAGTTGCTTACCGTCGAAACCGGCTGCTTTGACTGTTAAGTGTGCGTGGTGGTTTTTGGTATCTTCATGCACCACAAACATAAATTCGTGATTGCCAAAAAAATCACTAGCAAACCCTCGCACCGCCCTTCTAACCTTATCGGGGTCAGTTCCTTCCGGCGAAGAGAGAACGATATTCGCTGTGAATCTCGCGTCCTTTCTCTGGTGTTTGTCTGTTTCCCATGTCTTTAGAAGATCTACCGCTTCCTCTGGTTTCGTGAGGACTGAACCGTCTTCCAATTCAAAAGGCAAATCTCCGTCCTTTTTACCTGCGCGAGCGACATACTTCGCATGAGCAATAGCCTTCCCACTATTTTTAGTCCAACTACTTACCTTTACCACCGCTTCAGGAAGACCTTTTGAATTCTTAACCAATCTTCGTATTCTAAGATTCAGCTCTCTTCCGCCCTCCCCTCCCTTGCTCTTCGCGAAGCGATTTCCCTTAGGCCGACTTTCATCACCCGTTCGGCCGCGAATCTCATCCTCAAACAATAAGTCTCTATCTTGTTGGACGTAGCGATCAGCAGAGTTGAAATTATTCATCAGAAACATCTCTCTTTGTAGAGTTGGTAACGAGCAATCCTATTGCTAACGTAACCGCATCGATATGAGTTTTCAGGCGCTTCGCATAATGTTCTGAAAATTCACCCCGCTCCGCCCTTCCATCATTAACTGCTCTAACCATTTGGTTCAAATTTCGACCAATGCTACGTAGCTGATAATTTGCTTCCAATACCGCCCTCACCTCATCTTTTCGCAGCTGAGGCTTTTTAAGTATGGCGGCTCGAATGAGTGACAAGACCCATCCTGTGACACTCATATTTTCGGCAGCGATATGTTTCTTCGCTTTCTCCCATTCGCTGCTAGATAGGCGAGTATTGACTACCTTCCATCGAGGACCGATCACGCCCTGTTCTAATGCTCGACGCGGCGGGTGTTCTCTGAAGTTTTTTACACGATCAGCAACCATATCGCGCAGCATTGCGCTGCTGGTTTTGCCTTCTCTTTTAGCAAGCAAGGCGAAGTCTTCCTTCAAGGTAGGTTCGACTCGTGTATTGATCGCTAGAGTTTTCATAGAAATGTTGGCAATGCCAACCTTTTGTTTCGCCCATCTTGTCGGGCTTAGTGTTTTAAAAAGTGGAAGATGCAAGAGCGCACAACTGTGCGGCGTTCGGCTCAATGTAACACATTGAAAGCGGAATGCGTATCTTGCCATCTTCCACTTTTTGCATTTCATCATCTACCCTTCAAAACCAACACTAATTTGGTTTTTGGATGAATGTTGCTGCGCAACAACATTGTTTCAACTGCCCTACCCCGCAAGGGCAAAACACTTCACTACAAAGTGTTGATTAAAAATGTATTGTACAATACAGTAAACGAAAGTTGGCATTGCCAACTTCTTGTTAAATATCACAGGGGCGCGGCGCTACGCTTGCAGGGAAAGATGGAAATAGTGAAACCGACTAAACAGGCATATCAGGAACTTCAAGACGCGTACAGTTTCTTCAATCGAGACTTGTTCGAGGATGGTTTGCCCGATTGTTTAATGACCTTGCAACGCCAAACGAATACCTACGGGTATTACGCCTCTTCCCAGTTCGTGAGCCGCACTGGCGAGCAAGCAGACGAGATAGCATTAAACCCCTCCTACTTCGCAACCCGACAGGTTGATGAAGTTCTTTCTACCCTAGTCCATGAAATGTGCCACTTGTGGCAAAGGCACTTTGGTAAGCCAGGCCGAGGTAGATACCACAACCGCGAATGGGCGGGTAAAATGAAGTCTGTTGGTTTACAGCCTAGCCACACTGGCAAGGCTGGCGGAAAGGAAGTGGGCGATCAAGTAACGCATTTCATACTTGACGATGGGCCGTTTCAAAAAGCTTATGATCTGTTGATTCAAAGTGGATACGCGATTTCATGGGTAGACAAGCTCAAGCCAACAAGCGCGACGGTTAAAGGTAAACCTTCAAAGAAAGCAACGCGCGCTAAGTTTACCTGTCCAAGCTGTAGCTCGAATGCTTGGGGGAAACCAACGCTGAATGTTTTTTGCGGAGAATGCGAAGAAAGGTTTGAAATAGTCTAAAGATAATGTGAATCCCATAAAGTTGGCATTGCCAACTTTATGGGATATAGGAAATAGTTTGTACAAAGTTGGTAATGCCAACTTTAAACTAAAGAATTTCTACGCTTGTAATGGTTAGGGTGGACGCTTCGTAAAGTGACTCTACACCCTCCACTGAAACCCATACCTTTTCATTGTCTGAAGGCTTGTTGATTACTAGCACCCCTTTCTGATTTGAGCGTCCTACTTTTACTCGCACTATACTAATCAGGTTCTTTTGCCGAGGTTTCGCTGCCGGGCCTTGATCGTCCAAACCACCCTTCTCTTCTTGGTCCTTTTCATCTTTTAAATCCGGCCTAGCTATTAGGTTCACCTCTTTTAGATCGCTTTGCGTTATCCCACCGGCTAGCTTTACTCGCTCGCAAAATTTAATCGTTTCTAAGGCGTTTACTTCGTAAGCTCGCTTGATGTCTACAAGCGCACGGGCCGACTGCGTAACGCCCGAAGAGTAAAGAGACATAATTGCCTCAGGCAAATCTACAATTTGCTTATACAGACTTACAAATGTCTTATGCTTTCCTAGACGCTTGGCAATATCCTGGCCTTTTTCGCCGTTCTGTAATTTTGCGCTAATCCACCCTGCTATCTCCATAGCAGACAAGTCTTCCCGCTGAATATTTTCAATCATTTGACTGTAATCATCGGTGGTGTCATCGATAAACGCAGGAATAGTTGTAACGCCCTGAGCGATCCCTGAGGCGCGCCAGCGCCTCTCGCCGTATTTGATCTTGTATTTCCCGTTAGCGTCCTCAGGATGGACTGTGATGGGCTGTATGACGCCCTGCTCCGTTATGGAAGCTGCCAAACTATTCATCCCCTCCTCTGGGAAGTATTTACGAGGTTGGTCTGAGTCTGGATACACGGCATCAAGGTCTAGCAAAAGCGGTGTACCGGCTTTTACAGGATCAGCCTTAACTAGCGCCGAAAGAGATTGAATGCTGTTCTTTAAAATACTATTCGATTTTTCACTCATTTGAGTATTCCTTGTTTACTAACCTGTCGATTTCTTCAAGTACCGCTCGAATCTCTTTAGCTGCAGCCCTAGCAGCCCCGCTTTTGATTTCCCAAACAGCCTTCCCAACATCCGTTGCTTCCTGAATTGATACGCGTATACCAATTGGCGGCTTAATTATTAAATCGCCAAAATGAGACAATATTTCTTTGAACGCTGATCTTTGCCCTGTAGATCGTGAGTTAAATCGATTAGCGATCATTCCTAGGAACACCAAATCCTTATTGAATTTTTGAGTTGTCCCTTGAATGGTTTCAGTTATTTGGGCTAAGCCTTGAATTGAATATCCAGATAACTCAAAAGGACACAAAGCGTAATCGGCAGCCACCAATGCGCCTATAAGGCGTAGTCCTAGAGTTGGTGGTGTGTCGATAATGCAGTAGTCATACTGCGATGCGATTTTATCTAAATGGGTCTTGGGCTGGCGTATACAGTCATTCGGCAACCTCTCCACATCGTTAAGCTCCCCCGTGCCTGGAAACAATGTAATGCCTGCTGTTGGGGTTGGCATATCTATTTCTGGGCTATCAAAAAGCGCTACGGCGTTTGGGCCTATATGAGATCGTTCAGATAAAGATGCTGTGCTGTTGCCCTGCCCGTCAAAGTCTACAAACAAGACCTTGAGTCCTTGGTCTGCGTGGTAAATGGCTTTGTGGACAGCGATGGTTGATTTGCCAACACCGCCCTTTTGATTAGAGAAAACGAAGGTTTCCATAATAGCCTCTTAGCTAATAGTTGAGTTTTTAGTACGAAATGAAATCCGTAAACGAAACATGGTAAATATGATGAAAATGACACTTAGTATGATTGTGATAATTAGGATAGCGGCAAGAATCGGAGATTCATCTGCTAGTTGCTCAAAAAAACTTCCAACACTTTGCGATAAAGTGATATCGACAGGAGGGCGGCTACGCAAAACATTAATGGGAGAATATTGGTCTGTCAGTACACGGGCTTCGTGGTCCCAATCCACCGAAGTATCCATGTTGACCAATAGATCATTCACGTTAATGCCGTATGACCTATAAAAAGGAAGCGCCCAATAGGCAGCGTTAACTCTAATATAGGATTGATCCTGCTTCCGATTAGGGTAAGCGAGAACAACACGATTACCGGCTTTTCCCTCCAGCTGTACATTGTAGAAATCCCCAAAAGCTGCGGTGTAGGTAACAGACTCGTGATCGTAGAGGTTGCTAGATGAAAAGGTGTTAGAGGCAATAACACCTTCGTCTGAAGTAATTGATTTTAGCTCCAAGAAAAAATCTTGTGTCGATAGGTGGGGAGGGATGTATTCTGAATTGAAGGCATCCAGGACTACTAGATCGTATTTAATATCTAGCTGGGCTACGCGTTTAACAAATACCCGGCCATCAGTTATGTAAGTGCGAAGTAGGGGGTTATTTTCATCATCCCACCCAAAATACTGACGTGCGACCACGGCCACTTCTTGATCTATCTCTACCACCTCGATAAAGGCGTGGGGCATAAGCTCGCTCAGAGCCCTGGGAATCACGGCAGCCCCAAGCCCGATAACGAGTATGCGTTTCGGGTTGTGTTGCATCAAAAGAGCGCCAAGTAGCGCCTCTGTGTACTTAAATACGAAGTTACGGTTCGCTAGGTATATACAGCCTTGATAATTGCGAACTAGGGATTGATTGCTAGAGAATTGCATACAGCGAAGATTCCCGTCGTCCCGTACATAAATATCCTGATAAAGAGATTTTGAGTGATGCACTATTTCAGCCGCATCTATTTCCACCGCGGAAAGAGTGAAGGGGGAGGCGATTAAAAAGAATAATAATCGGCGCAACTTTACATAACTTATGGTTGTGTATTGACACTTAGGCATATATTGTTATTCTCCCGTTAAAGGAAGGATACCCGAATCGGCAATAAGTTGGCAATGCCAACTTTTTAGGAGAGGGAAGAATGTGGTATTTATGCCCGTATACACCCCGCTATATTCCTTGCTATTCCCGATAGTTTCAAGGGACTATAAAAAGCCCTAAAGGTGGTGGTAACGATGCAAAAACTGCGAAGTTATCTTTGATATAAGCGAATCGGTATAGACAAGCGTAGGGAATTACAACTCATTGTCTGGGTCCGATGCGATGGAATTATAAACGACATGTTTGATGTTAATGAATGCAAAGCGAGCTCAATAACGTTAGCGATGAGTTTCCTCCTTTTTGCCTGTAGCTCAGCAGCGCAAGCTGCGCCAGAAATTGATAACGCTCGCGGTTGCTTGGTACACGAATATGAGAAAGGCAAAATTGTTAGCATCAAAACCTTCGGTGAACTTCGGCTACAACTCCCCTTCATTATAAGCAGTGCAAGATTCAGTGAACCTGAATGGCAAGCGACTATCGCGCCTGGGAATAGAATCATTTGGATTTCTGGCTCCCAACACAAATACGGACGTACTTCGGGTTTAACCATTCTTGATAACAGTAATGTTGCTTACGACTTTGTACTTACTCAAAACAATGAGCCGGGACATTCATGTATCGAGATAGTTGATTCAGAAGCAAGATTCGAGTCGGTGGTTACAGCGGCACAAATTGCACGCACGCCCAATCATAAATGTGGTGCTAAATTTGAATTCCAAAAAGGCATGCTGTACGAAAACTTAAATCGAGGATTTGAGCAATGTGGTTTTGCACTTGGTCATTGGCATATTGGGAACGCAGAATACTTTATTGATATGCCAGTTAAGAATCCCTATTCGTTAAATATCGAAATGGGTGTAACAGATATTTTAAATGTAGCGGAACAACTTTACGGCATTGTTGGAACAGTCAACAAAGAAGAAAGAACCGTAGATATTTTTCGAAACAATCAAAGCACTGAGCGAGAAAACTATGAATAAGCATTTAATAACAGCGACAGCTATTTTATCTTTAGTCAGTGCATGTGCCATAGACCCGACACCGGAGCAGAGTGGGGCGGTTGTACGCGATGAACTAGCACAAGTTTTACAAACACTAGAGCCAATTCAACCAGTCCAGCCTGCAGCGAAAGAGGAAGTTGAAATACCACGCCACGCGCCGTGGCTCGCTGATAGATTTGACGCCCGATACGCTGATACTTCCAAAGAAGCAATAAAGACAGTACTACAAGGTAGACCTGTAATTTTCGAATTGAGGCGGGAGACTAACCCACAAGTCACTTCGCCGATTGATGCTGTAACGATCAAACAACATTTAGATGCTATAGCGGTTCAATCCGACTGGTCTTATTTGGTTGATGAAGGGGTAGTTGTATTTACAGACACCAATACAGAACAATTTTTTATACAGTCCATTCCAGGAATAGGTATTTCGAGAGTAGCATTCAATACACTTGGGAATGGAGGGAATGCAGGAGGGCAGGTTACAGGTGCGTCTAATTCCCTTGAATTATCAAGCACACCGTATATCGATTTACAGAATTTGTTGCGATCGGTAGTAGCAGATTACATTCCTGAAGGTGCTGATCTCGAAGGTAGTTCTATGTTCGCGCTTATTCCTTCGGCTAATATTCTGACTGTAAACGGATCACCTTCTTTACTGAGAAGGGTAAAGCGCATCATTGATGATTTTAATTATTCAGTGACTCGCAAAGTTCACTTAATCATTACTGTGTATGACGTTACGTTTAGTGATGTATCCGCACGGAGCATCGATTTTAATGTGCTGCGACAAGCAGCAATTAGAACAAGTTCTGGTTTTACTGGGTCTTCTTTAATACCAGCAACCGATGGCGCACTAAGTCTTGGGCTGGATTTTTTCGAAGGTAACTCACTTGATTCAAGCAGTGTGATTTTTAATCTTTTACGCCAGCAAGGTCAAACAACGGTAAAACTTCATGAAGCATTTGAAGCGACTAATAATGTTGTTTTCTCCATCGAGGATCAACGAACCACTCCTTACATATCTCAGGTTTCTATTCAGCGACAAGACGGTGGAGCTATTTCACAAATTACACCAACGATTGAGACAGATGAAGTGAGTACGGGGCTTGGTTTTCATGTTGTCGCTACAATAGCTAACGACAATATCAATATACGGTTAAGTTTATCGCAATCAACTTTAGTTCGTTTCGACCCTTACAATTTTGGGACCGGTGAAAACGGTATATCTGGCTCCTTGCCTGTGACTGATAATCAATATCGTGTGATACCAATATCGCTTCGCGATGGTGAAACGCGCTTGATAGCTAACTTGTCTCAGTCGCAATATCGCAATGAAGAAGCCGGGTTTGGTTTTGGTGATATAGGCAGGTCGAATGGTAGAGACAACACAGAGAAACAAACAGTTATTGCAGTGACCGCAAAGATATTATGAACGACATTACCACACACACAGACAGCGTTAATGGCACACCGATAGAAATAGTGCTGAACGCGCCATATGAAACACTTGCTGCCGGTAACAGTCACGCAAGGGGCGAGTCGGTAACTAATTTCTGCCATCAGCATTCCAGTAACTACGCAAAAGTAGTAGGGGAGCAAGTGTGGGCCAGCCCTTTCCAGGGCGTTCTTCTTTCTGCGTTTATAGAGCAGCATTTACCAGAATGGGAACTAGACGAATCCGAATGTTTGCTGTACTTCCCGCTCGATGATGCGATCTATTCAATCGAAGTTACGGCCTTCGGAGCTTGCGTGCCAGGTAGTGAGTCAATAATCAGTTACGAGCAAACACTTGAACTTCCTAACTTGCCGTTGCATGTGTTGTCAGGCGGCACACTTACAAGTCAATTTGATGATGTGATTGCCATCGAAGGATTAGAAAAATTAAAGGAATTTAATTTTTCATCTTTAAATAAAGAGCTGTTGCGGAACCGCTACTTCGTCACCAAACATTACGCAGGCGCAGCTGTCACTGCTGTATTTGCCATAGTAGCGATCACGACTGCTAGTTCAGCACTACTTAACGACGAAACTCCATCAGTGCTGGATACGATCCAACAAATAGTGACACCGACAGGCAATGATTTAGCCGTAAACCAACTTCACTTCATAGACGATGTGCTGAAAAACGATCTCAACTATTTTTTCGGTAAAGGTCTTCACAAAGTAAGTTACGACACAAAGGCGGGCATAATCATAGAGGGCGATTACCCACGATCAGCTGTCATGGGTAGTCTAATAAAGGAGACAAGAGACGCAAACCTCACTTTGTTGCTGACACAAAACGGTTGGCAGATCACTAAGATTCCGGAAATTCAACTGCGCCCAAAATTCAATCTAGATCCTTTTAATGACAATTATCAAGCAATTAAGCGTATCGAAGAAAGGCACGGATTTTCTGTAGCCATGAACGCGCCGTCTACTAACCTGGAACGACGCAGTGTCGAAGTTGAATTGTCCAAAGAGTTAAGCGGACCTCCGCCTCTCGCCGAAATAGCACAAGCGTTAGTAGGTTATTCAATTTCTGTAGATTCCTTGGTGATTACCATCAAGGACTATCAATACGAGCATTTATTATTAACGCTGACTGTTAGCGGGGACAAATCATGATCAAGAAGGCAATCGTTTTGGCAATTCTAGCCACGGCATCATGTGCTTTAACAGCGCAAGATAACAATATCGATGTAGAAGAATTTTTCGCAAACCGAACAGAGGTGGAGAACGAAGAAAACACGCGGGATATTGATGCGATTGAGAACACTCTAGAAGAAAATGAATTTGCGAGGGAGACACCCCGTTTTTTCGATGTGCCGCAGTCTGGGAACGTCGGCATGGATCTAGCGGTACAACAGCGGCTATTAGAGCAATCCAACGAGCTTGCAAAACTGTTAAGGGAGATTAAAGAAGAGGGCAACGAACAAGCCGTATTGACTTTGTTAGCCTCTATTACTGGCGATGAATCGAGCGTCGTTTTCTTTCAGGACGCATTCGATGAAGTAGAGCTATTAGCGGCTCCAATGCTACCAGCACTAACTCTCACAGATAACGCGTCGGCAATTACACCTTCCGTGCCTGTTGTTCCGGTACGGCGTGTTGTACATGAAATTATTCCCGTTTTCGCGCAAGTCCAATCAACTGACGGAGGAAGAAATAAAGTCATTGTGGTTATTGATGGCAAACGTTTCATACGCTTGCCCGGCGAAACAATTCAATACCAAGGAAGGTCTATTCTCATTGAATCCATCAGCCAGAACATTGAAAACGGCCGAGAAGTTTATAACATATGGATAGTGGAAAACGGGTCCAGGAATTCACTTACATGGAACTAGAAGTTAAACAACACAGTGAGATATTCGAATACTTGACTCGGGCGATGCCGACTGAGGACATCGGTATACGAGAATTTATTGCGAAGCGCAACCTTCCTATTTTCGTTGATGAACATGGAACCGTTTACTATAAAAAAATTGTTAATAGCGATGACCCTTCTTTTCGACGTTCGTTGCAAGAAATAGTAAACCTAGTTTTCAAAATCACTGGCAAAAAAGTCCTTTCTCAACCAATTGATGAAGCGACCTACGAAAGCTTTGAAAGCAAAACAGGCGTTAATGACTCCGGGGAAAAGCTCACCGAAGTAGAAGCCAACCAGAAAGTAGAAGATCTCTTGAACGCGATGGTAGAGCGCAACGCGAGCGACCTACATATTAAAGTCCAAGAACACAATGATCTCACCAGTATTAGAATGCGTATTAATGGTGAGCTAATCCCTACCGGATCACTAAATTATGCGGTAGGGGATGCCCTTCTCAGATCCCTTTGGATTAATTATTCAAATGTTGATAGGACAGAAAGGGCCATCAATAATGGTTCATTTTATTTTAGGCCGAAGAAAAATCCGGAAAGTGAATACATGGTCAGAATGACCGAATCACCTGAAGCCAGAGGGATGATGTTTGTAGCAAGGATCAGAAATCCTCATGAGATAAGGCCGCTGGAGGAAATAGGTTACAACGCCCAGCAGATGAATGTGATTCAAAATCTCTTGGGTCACAGAAAAGGACTTGCTTCGATCAATGGTCCAACAAACTCCGGCAAGTCTTCTACTCAAAGCTCGATGCTTTCACTTATGCCGACCTCGATGCACATAGTTGAAATTGGCGACCCTGTAGAAACATACCAAGATCATATCGCTCATTTCGAGCTCAGAGAGTCGTACAAAGGTGGGAAAACAGCACACCTGGAACAATTGCTAGGCGCTACAGTAAGGCAAGACCCTGACATTCTAGCGCTCACAGAAATGCGTGACGAACTGACCGCTAAAGCGGCTTTACAGCTTGCATCACAGGGAAAGTTTGTCATAACCACCATGCATACAACAGACTTTGTAAGCTGTTTCGAGCGAATGCAGCNGGATSKGYCYKASTAMNGAMGWSMTGATKGYNCYTSKCKNNCYGCRCKGGCNAGWYYKWCRKMRGYWSCYACCTRAGTTATGTGAATGTTCTACAGACAGGTCCGAAGTACTCAACGAGACGCAGAAATTCGCCCACATTCTCGGTGACACAAAAGGCACGATTCGATACAGGCGGCAAGGGGGCTGCGAAAAATGCCACCAGACAGGGATCATAGACCGAATCTTGGTCGCCGAAGCAGTCGAAACTACTACCGAGCTGTTGCCAATCATGCGTGACATTCTCTACAAATCCGACCCAATTCCATTTTACGAATATGCCGAAAAGAACGCAATTTTGAACATCCACCAGCACGCGAGAGAGAGAGTGTTAAATGGAGAGATAGATCCTTCGATAGCTGAAACCGAGATAGGCCGTTTCAGCAAAGAAAATCTTTTGTGGCTCTATCCGAAGAAGGTGAGCAAATAGAAATGGATATCCGAAGCCTATTTGTAAAACAATTCCTCTTTGATGACAGAAAGCAGGCTTTGTTTTTAACCATTATTTCATCGCAGCTAAAAAGCGGACGGACCTATCAGGATGTTTTTAAAAGTTTGCTAAAAAGCACTAATCAATATTACCGCGTGCTTGCTCAGAAAGCGTTAAACCCAAAATCAGAGTATTTCGCAAGTGAGTACGGAGATTTGTTCCCACAAAGCACTGCAGATCTGTTGGCACTGTCACAGCGATTCAATGCCGTACCGCAGTTCATCGATGAATCGATAAACACGGACAAGAAGAGCATTAGTATATTTTCGTCGGTAATACTAACAAGCGTTTTAGAAATAGTCCTGACTTTGGTTGGAACAGCCCTTTTTGTAGCATTGTATTTGTACAATGATTCCCTGGCCGCGGGCTTGGCAGATTTTAGCGATAGTGTCGCCTACGCAATAGGCGAAGGGTTTTACAATTTCAAAGAAATTATCATTGTTCTGCTTGCGACCGCAGGCATAACCTATTTTTACAACTTAAACAGACCAAGCGAGTTCAGATATAAGCTTAAAAATATCGGGTTCTACCACTTCCACGACGCGAACTTTGCCATAGAATTATTTTCAATAGTAAAGATAATGACAAGCTCCGGCATTGCACAAGGGGGGAGCATAAAATCTTTAGTTGATGAGTTATCGTTAATATACGGAACCAACAATTTGAGGCGTTCGCAGTTTGCGACCTTGAAATCTCAGCTTGGCAAAGGGGAGCTGTTTCATACAGCTATAGATAAAGCGAACATTTTAGGTCCAGAATCATTGGACGTATTTCACGGACTCGCACCAGACGAAAGTGCTGGTGAGATATGCAAAGCAAGTGAAGCAGTTGCTAGTTTACTTACGGTTGTTACTAAGGCTGAAATAAGCTACCTCTCAAAGACTGTCCATTTTGGAATATTGCTGTATTTAGCGATTGTCATGCTAGCTGTGGTTGATTTGACACTTGGCGGCGGCGTTAGTGTATTAGGTATTGAAAATTAAAGGGAGTACAGACATGAAGGCATTAAACAAAAAATTATATTCAACACAAAAGGGTATAGGGCTCGTACAAGTAGCACTGGCCCTTTCCGTCGTGGCCATCGTCACACTTTTCGCTTTCCAGCGTTTCGGGGAGGTGTCCGACGATGCGCGCAATACAGCCGCTTTTGAGGAAGTGACAAGGTGGCTAGGCGAAATGGTAGGCATGGGTGCAGTCAATGCACACGTGTACACAGGACTGACCCAGGCCGACGTTCTGTTAGAGACCTCCATCGATGATGCGACCAATGTATACGGCCTTGCCATAACGGCCGCTGTGGCAGCTGGAAACTGGGCTTTATCCTATCCGTTCCCGGCCGCTGATGCTTGTGAGTACGTCGAGAGCCGCATTGCGAACCATCCTGGCCTGATTGGTACAGCGCCGGCCTGCAGTGGTGCAAACGTACTTGTTGCCACCGTGGAGTAACGACAGTGCTTTATTCTGTAGCTTTGGCCCTTGGTATTGCATCGCTTGTAGCTGTAATGAGCTTCAGCGCTATTACAGAGCGTGGTGAAAAAGTACGTGCCGTTGCAGCAGCAGTGCCTTTGATGTTGGACCTAGAACGTTACCGATCCGCGCAGTGTAATGCACTGCCGGCATCGGCCACTCCAACAGATCTTCTAAGTAGTGGTTACATTGCACGGGATTACGCTGACGGTATTTTTGATTGGATATTTGAAGCGGGAGCCAACAACACCGCCTCGCTTGTCATAACAAGTACAGATTCAGGGCTACTAGGAACGCTGGAGCGTGTCTTTCAATCAATCGACCACCCAACACTGAACGACTCAATCATGATAGGGATTAGGCCGGGCCCGCAGATGGCGATCCCTGATTTACATACGAATGTAGTGAATGAACTGGGTGCGACCAACGTGGGGTGCATATGATGATTCAATTTAGGCACAATCAAAAAGGCTTCGGCTTGATTGGAGCATCCCTCTCTTTAGGGATTTTAGCGTATGTCGCTTTTCAACTCATTCCAATCGCAAGCCGATTGCAATTCTATACTTACAGAACCGCTACGGTCGTAGGTATCAATGAGCTTGCGCAGGCGAGTAAAACGTATTTTGTAGACCCTATCAATGTGAGTTCATGGCCAGCAGATACAGACACATTGGTAGCGGGTAATTACTTGGCGGGTTTTGCCAACAGAAACGGATATGGATTTCCTTATTCATTTACGATAACTGGGGATTCAATAGTTATCACCACTGAAACTCCGAATGTCGAACAGGCTAACAACGTTGCGTCACATTTCGGCGGCTTAGCCACTGTTACAGGAACTAATGTAGCAGTCGTTTGGTCTGCGCCAGGCAATGATGCAAACCATGAAGCATTAATACCGAGGGATGGGAGCAGAGATATTTTTGGCACCATAACCCATCGTGTGGGTAGTGGCGCCAATCTAGATTTAGGCAGCAACAATATAACGTCAGTTAATACGTTCGATTCGTCCGGGTCTGTCACTGCGCGCAATGGCGCGCTGACTGGTCTCTTGTCATCCGATGTCGGGGCAATCGATGTTCTGACCGTCAACGAGATACGCATAACACCGTAAAAGAGGTACTTGATATGAAACATTTTACTAGTTTTAGTTTATTAGTCGTTGCAATCCTGGCCAGCAGTATTGCGTTGGGCCAAATGCCACAAAGGGCTGCAAAAAATGTGAACTTCACTGATAGGAATACTGGCCAGGCTATTGTCGGTAGCGATATTGGTCGCTTTCAGTCGTTTGAAGAGAACGTAATAATTGTTGAGGACGGCACAGATGATTCAATTGTGTGCCGTTACAAATCCGTTGCAGGTAATTGCTATCGACTGTCGGTGAACGACGGGGGAGGGCACGTACCTGTCGCTCTAATAGACAGAGATACTTTCGATAACGCAGCCGCCGTATTCCGCGCTAGGCCGAACTGGAACATCTGTGAAGTCATTAATAACCCTTGGACAGGCTGGGTAGCACAGGGGAGTATTCCTTCAGGCTATGGAGTTCAATATTACAATGAAGTGAACTATTGCAGCACTGGTGGCGTAGCTGAAGCTTGCGCGAATACCTGCCCTGTCCCAAGTCAGACTAGATTAGCTAGTGTAAATAACGGGCCACCGCCCCCACCTGCTTGTTCTGACTCTTCGTGGTCGCCTAGCACCAGCTCTGTTACAAACGGAGTACGTTTCACTCAGTATAGTAATTGCGGCAACACTAGAAGCCGCACCGGTTCGGCAGCACCGGTTTGTGTTGTTAGTTCAAGTTCACCTAGTTCTAGCTCAATACCGCGAGGACAGGCGTTCACAGCAACAACAAACTGCGGTACAACATTCCCAAGTGTCGGGACACTCGACCCAGTTTGCGAGCCTAACAATAGCTGGTCGCCCTCCACAGCTGGCTACCAAATTGGTACTACCTTCACGCAAACGAACGGTTGTGGACGTAGGCAAACCGCCTATGGGTCAGCACCTCTTATATTGACGTACCGATTCGCTGCCGTGTATGCGTATGCTACTCGTCAATGGGGAGCGACCGACAGATCAGGGCAAATTTGTTCTCCTGGGCAAACTGGATCGTCAGAAACACATTACCTGATTTGTTTGCCGGCTTAGAGCATCAGAGTATGACGCATTTATATTGAATCCCGCGTTATTCAGGGTAGGTTAATCGAACTGTGCTAACGTTAATATGAGTCAAAAACATGAGAAAAATATTAACGATAGCGGTACTTTTGTTGCTTGGACAAAGCGCAAGCGGGTTCACGTTTCTGTTCGAGGGGAAAAACCGACACTTGGATTCCAGCGTTACTTTTTATGCCGGAATAATGCAAGTCTCTCCCGATGGCCGTAGTTTCAACACTGCTTTCTCAGAAGCCGCTTTGGATTGGCAAAGCCAAACCCGCATAAGTATCAACATCATCAACGAGTACCTTGATCCTTGTACATCTACGACACCCGTCAGTGGTTTTTTAGGAGGACTGGACGGTAAAGCAAGCATCGACATGACAGCAACAGTATGCGGAAACGATTTTTTTGGCCCGCTCGCGGCCATAGCTTTGCCAGGCGGGACAAGCCCGACAGGGCCAAATCCCGGAGACATCACGGATGGTGACATATACTTTAATGGAAGTTTGAATTGGGACATCTACGATGGTCCGCGCCGCCCAGATCTCTTAGATTTCAGCCGCGTTTCTTTACATGAAATCGGACACATACTTGGTTTATCTCACACCATATTTTCTCAAGAAATCATGAATGCCGAAGTAACAGATGCGGACGTTCTTTATCCAGACGACATCTGTGGTATCGCCATTTTGTATGAAACACCACAGGACTGCACAATGCTTCTTGAGGGTTCAACATCGATGTCTGGTGGACCTACAACAGCTATATTCACAGGAGGCGCTACAGCCGATTCTGGGGCATCTTACGAAACAATGTTTAGTTCTACCCAATCACTAAACGTAGTATCAACAATAGTTGTTGAGGACGCCCATATAGGTCTCCAGGGGAATCTCTATGTCGTTGTCGTTCTAGCAGACGGCACACTGTTAGCCAAAAACAGTGACGGCGGGTTTGATCCCATTACAGAAGATATTAATTCTTTTCCCTCAGCAGAATCTAAAGTGCTTGCTGGCGCGAATGAGCTACTAATCCTTGAAAATTTGGTGGCTGCGGATCTCGGCATCGCAAACATCGGCCTATCCTTCTATATTGCCTACTCGTTGGTTACTGAACCAGGTGAGCTTTATTTTGCCTCCACACCGATCCGATTGACGATCACTGAGTAGATTCATAAAAAGTGTCTTAATGGGGTGCTTATGGAAACTGTAGAAGTTTTTGTGATGAGTTCAGAGCCTTGGTATGCAGATCGAGACTATAAAATCGAAGATCCAATGGCTGTTGATTTGGCTATACAATCAGATCCAAGTGAACTCCACATCGCAGCAACCCCAATAACTATCAATATAACTCCGTAATTAACGGATTATTTATCGGAAGGTTAATCGTGCCTAACAACAAAAAAACGTCCGGATACTCAAAGCTCACAATATATGTACTCTCAATCCTTTGCATCACAGTAATTCAAAGCTGCGATTCTCCGACAACAGAAAATTCGGCAGAGCCGGTTAGCACTGTAAATACGATTAATGTTGAGGATCTAGGCGAGAGTCTCAATAACTTGGCTACCGGCATGACTACAGTAGAACAAGTCATATTTGGTCAAGATTTATTGATTTTGAGCGCTTCTGTGAGCCAAGAAAAATTCACACCAACATCAGAAACATTTTACACTAGTGACAAATATGCCCTTACTCTTTTTGACCTTAAATCAGCCTTTATCGAAAACACCACTTTGGACAACGTGTTAGCTACCAGCCTTGGGCTAACGCAGCGGAGATCTATAGCTATTAATATTGGAGAATTAATTGATGGTCTTACACCATCGGAAATACACGAGGCAGCAACAAAGCGACGAAGTGAAATCTACATGCAATATTGGGAAACGATAAGCGCAAAGCAGCATGAGTACGTTAAACAAATAGAGACTACAGAAAAGAACATATTAGCAACAATGGATACCTACAAGAGAATAGTGGCCTTTCAATCCGACCCTCTAAATGACGAAATACTGCTAACGCGCAAACATAAACGACTTGTACGCAATTACGAAAGTAATCTCGAAGACTGCAGGAAAGGGATAGAAATGTACCGCATCCAGATAGGCCACTTGGATAGTACTCTTTCAAAGCTACAAACATTGATTACAGATCCTAAACCAATCACACCAATGCATCCCATAATAAATCTAAGTGCAAGTTTGCTGTCTGAAAGATGCGTACCCGAAGAGTTCAATATTCCGGAGGTTTAGCCGTGACCGATGAAGAAGAAGTTTTCGTCCGAAGCCAGGAGCCTTGGTATGCAGACAAGCAATACAAAATAAATGATCCCATGGCCGTCGAGTGGGGTTATTTACAATTTCTAAGTAATGGTGATTTTACCTTTTATGCAGGCGAACGCCCAAGCGATGAAGAAATAAAAGCCTCTAACGCCTATCGCGCTCTCACAGGGCAGATATACAGTTGATACTTGGTAGAGAGACTAAGGGCTGTAGAATTTCACAGAGGCGGCCCTAGAGCTTTGTCAGATGGTGAATTCTAGCGATTCGCCCTGATAAGCAAGGTAAATGAAGACTCACAAGCGCTTTGCCGCAGAGCGATACGCAGCATTCCTTTCTCTCTTACCGACAGAAATAACCGACACAATCATCAAATCATCCTTCACTTGGTAAACTAGACGGTATGCTGCGCTTCGTAGCTTGATTTTGTAGCAATTTCTTAAGCCACGAAGCCGCGAGCCTTCAACCCTGGGATTAATCAAGCGCTCGGCCAACTTCTTTTTGAATTGATCACGCACGCTAGAGTTCAATTTGTCCCATTCCCTTTTAGCGGGTAATTTGAAGACAAGGCTATAGGTCACTCAATGAAACCTCAATTTCTTCCTCACCCTCACGGGCTTTCACCAATTCTGCAAGTTCAATGTCCTCTAGCCTATCCATCAATATCGCATAGGCAGCAGCAGGCACAGCATAAAAAACTGGCTCATTCCGATTCAGAATAGCTACTGCTTCACCGGCACCTTGACGCACCACAGCCATGGGATTTTTCTTCAATTCTGTAATACCTGCCGTAACATCTGCCAACATGGGGAACGTAGTAGTCATATAAACCTCTTTAAAAGACCTGTTTAAGGCGCTCTATTATAGTCATTTCGCAATACTGGCGCAAGACCGCCGCCGCTTTCTCCCATTAGCTCAAAATTAGATTTTTAGCCTTGTAAGCATGATTTACGGCACTCACAAATGCTGAAGTATTATCTGTTATATACTTAGACCAACCTTGAATATACGCTGCACTGTTCTTAATGCTTGACTGACTATCAACTCCAACAGAATGACAAACCAAAGCAGCTGTAATTTCTGCAATTAGTTCTTCCTTAGAATAATCTTCCTTACTATCGAATCTTGTAGCTGTTTCATCAAACCTAGCTAATCGTTTACTATGTCCGGTACTGTGGGCCAGCTCGTGAAATAACGTGCTGTAATATTCTTCTTTCGACACAAAACTCCCGAGTGCTGGCATATTGATAGAATCACCGACAGGGGAGTATGAAGGAGTAGAAGAACAAACCGACATATTAACCGACTCTCTATTCAAATATTCCTTAGCAATTGTTTCTGCATTTGTATCTGTACTAATGTTTTCCGCTGCTGCTTTTAATGGCTCTAATTCAACTCCTTCCACCAGATCGAAATTAAACACAAAACAATGCCTCACAACAAAGCGCTTCTTTTCTTCGCAATCTTCTAAATCCTTGTAAAACAAAATCGGTACACCACAACCTTTTGCATCGATTAGCTTGCCTCCTAGTTCTCGAATTTGCTTAAAAGTACCCCAATACGGCGACTTATAACCCTCCATTCCCGCTACAATTGCAGTGATAAACGCATTGATGCCGTTGTATTCTTTTTTACTAACTGCATTTGCTTGTGATGCTGTTAAATAAGGCTTATGCCACATCAACGAACCCTCGCTAATATACTTTTGCAGCAACTCAATAACCTTCTCGCTAGATTTACTCATAGTCATACCCACCGTATTAAATTTCTTTGTTCCTAAAAACACCCCTCTGGGGTTGAAAAACCCAGACTGCGAACAACGTGAGCGAACGCAGTCGGCTTTTCTGTGTCAAGGTAGGGGGAACCACACGGGCTGCAACGCAGCGCAGCGAAGAGAAGGTTGGGGGATGCCTGGACTAAGGAAAAACGGCTGCTAATCTGAAGCGCAGCCCAGAGGGAGTTACTGTCTTCTAAAAAATGCTCTTGGTGGCCATGACCACCAAGAGCCGCATTAGTTTGCAAGTAAAAAGGAGTTTGAATGCAACTACATGTATAGCTAGGCTAAGTTAGCCTGGCTAACTCAAAGTACAAATACCCGCGTGCAAGAGCAAGAGCCGCCACGCCGAGTAGGGAATAGCTCTTGAACTGCTAGGAGATTCTGACTTCCAACGGCGCACGGTAGCAGATCCTTTTTTCTCATCAATGCGAACGCCAGTGAGCCGCGCCACCTCGTTTTGGCCCCACCCAGCATACAGAATCAATTGTCCAACTTGCACAGGAGTAGGGGGCTCGTAGAGCAAATCCCCGTACTCTCTTGTGCAGTCCCAATTAAGAATGTCGGCTTTGCCGACACATTTGCCGTCGCCGACCCTATATACAGCTTTTTCAATACTCATAAATACTCCCAATTTAAAAAAAGGGCTATATAAGCCCTCTCTCCGCGAAACTAACTACCGTTATATCTGTAACAACAAAATGATCTAATAGTCGAATATCAACCGTACCTAAAGCAGCCCGTATCTTATTCGTAATTCTAATATCCGCTTGTGATGGCTCACTGCTATTCGATGGATGATTATGTGCCAGCATTACCGCTGCCGCGTTGTGGAACAATGCTCTTTTAACGACTTCTCGTGGATACACAGCTGCCCCATCAATAGTTCCGTGGAAAAGGTCTTCAATCACTATCACGCCGTGCTGATTATCCAAATACAATACAGAAAATACTTCATGTTCCAACCCAGTAAAATGCAATTTCAAATAATCTTTAGTTTCAGCGCTGCTAGTCAACTTCTTCAAAGTTTTCAGATTTCTAAATATTATGTTCTTCGCTCTTTTAATTACCTTCGCTTCATTTTCTGTGTACTTAGCCATCTCTCGATTTCCTATATTATACCGTTCCATTGGCGCGGTAAAGTTTAAATACGTGCTGGTCAAAACTCTATTTTTTCTTGTGTTATTAACAAACATCCCTCTGGGGTTGAAAAACCCAATGATCGCGAATGTAATGAGTGAAAGTGGCCGGCTTTTTTGTGTCTAGGTAGGGGGAACCTCACGGCCTGCAGTGAAGCGTAGCGGAATGAAGGTTGGGGGATACCTAGACTAAGGAAAAACGGCTGCTAATCTGTAGCGCAGCCCAGAGGGGTAGTTGCGATTCGTGTAATTGCTTTATAGAAAGACTCTTCGCAAGAAGTAGCCTAAAAACCGTCAAGTATATTGGTTTCTAGGAGTAGCTGTGGCACTCATACCACCTTAAAATCGCTTAGAAGCGATCTGATGAAGACGAATTCGGAGAATTCAGACACAAAATCGGGATTTATCCCAAAAGGCAGAAACCGAACAAAAAAAGGGCGGTTTAGCCGCCCTTTGATTTTGAAGAGTGAAAGTTACTGATTACCGTTATCTTCCTCGCTGTCCGATCGCGAACTTAGGATCTTCCAGTCGGAACAGTGAATGTCTGTTCTGTAGTGCTTCTGACCGTCTTTCTCGTAAGAGCTAGGGATTGTTTCTCCCTCGATGTAAACGTAATCACCGGACTTCAGAATTTGTTCGGCGTTTTCTGCGCTCTTGCCGAAGATTGAAACATTGTGCCAATCGGTACGTTGTTCTTTGTCACCGGACTCTTTGTCTTTCCAGGTGCGGTTTGTTGCTACTGAGAGGTTTAAGACTCTTGAGCCGCTAGGAAGATCCGCTGCAGTTGGTGCGGCACCGATGTGACCTACTAAGATTTGTTTGTTTACTGTTTGGGACATGATCTAGCTCCTGTATTGTTAAATTTCGTGATTGTAAGAGTTCCATTAAGATGAGATAAATCCAGCGATTAAGCGGCCCGCAAAGTATTGAGGACACGAGCTTGATTTATTGAGTCAGGAACTAAAGTCACGACTAAAAATTCAACGGTAATTCAGGAGTTAATGTCACTTCCTTATCAAAAACTAAGCCGTCAATGAAATGCTTACTGCAGATTTCAAGCGCCCAGACTCACGAACTTCAGTGTATAGCAATTCGCCGAAAGACAAAATGTTTGGGCATTTAAGTATCGATCAATATCTTCTCTACGCAGCAGAATCGAATATAGGTGGTGTTTGCTTTTGTTTACTATCCAAACGAACCTGCAGATGGTCAGACGTTTCACGAATTGCTTTGTTTATTGCGCGTAGCGCCTTTCCCTCGCAGCCGGAGGCGGTGTTGCGTGTAATCGACTTTCTTCAATTCATCACAGGTGCAAAAATATTTTTAATTCGGCATGGATGCCGAACCTAGGCCGCGTAGCGGGGCGGAGCCAGGATGGCGTAGGGTAGGAGCTTTATCATTTTTCAGTTTTCACAGATTTGAATTTTTATAGTAAATATCTCTATGTGTTAAACATAAGTTAATAAAGAAGTTAAAGAATGTTAATAAAGAAGTGTTACGGTTCCAAAATAGACCGCAGGTTATTGATATTATTATAGTATTCTATGTCGAGTGCTTCTATTAGCCCGATAGTTTGGGGGGTAATAGCCCGATACATTGCTTCTAATAGCCCGAAAGCCCGCGTGTAATAGCCCGACTACCTGCTTCTAAAAGCCCGACACCTTGTTTACCTAACATCTGGACTTATCCACAAGCAGATTAGACATTCAGAGTGTTAAACAAAGCCATTGAGGCGTAAAGCCCTGATTATACAGGCTCTCAGACACTAATCGATAATCAAACAGGTCACTACTTCTCCATAACTGCGTGTGATAGCCCGAATCTGCGTGTGATAGCCCGAAAGTGCTTGCGAAAGCCCGAACCTGCGTGTGATAGCCCGAAAGTGTGTCTAATACCCCGAAAATGTGTCTGAAAGCCCGAAAGCGCGGGCGAAAGCCCGAATCTGCGTGTGATAGCCCGAAAGTGCTTGCGATAGCCCGAACCTGCGTGTGATAGCCCGAAAGTGTGTCTAATACCCCGAAAATGTGTCTGAAAGCCCGAACCTGCGTGTGATAGCCCGAAAGTGCTTGCGATAGCCCGAAATGATGCTAAGGTCTATCGTGTATTCAAGAACTTACTCATTGATGAGGTATGTATGGATCACCAACAGCACGAGGACGGTTTAAGTGATGATAAGTATCCACAAAAGGATATGTTTATTTGTGACGTACAAGACGCGGCCCTCAAGGAGATCATGCCTGGCATGGAACATCCTTTCTATTCCTTATCAAAAAAGCCTGATACAAAAATAGTTAGATATGATCACGGGGAAAACTGGCTAGAAATTACCCCCAGCGTAAAAGGCAGAGCAACGATCTACGACAAAGACATTTTGATCTTCGCAACGTCACAAATAATGGCAAAGGTAAATGAGGGTCTAGAACCTGTATCAAGAATTCGCATTAATTGCCATGAGCTACTTAAATTCTGTAATAGAGGAACAGCTGGGAAAGACTATGAAAGGCTTGTAGCTGCTCTTGATAGATTGGCGGGGACACGTATAAGCACAAACATTACTAGCGGCGACACTGAAACATACACTAATTTTGGTTTGATAGATGAAGGCTCTGTCAAAAGAACACGAGGCCTGGACGGTAGAATAAAATGGGTCGAGCTTAAAGTTTCCGATTGGGTGTTTGACGCGATTAAGAACAAAGCGGTGCTTACTCTCAACCCAGCCTATTTTAGACTAAGACAACCTACAGCTAGAAGAATATATGAGATTGCGAGAAAACATTGCGGTCGGAAAAATAGTTTTATAATCAGTTTAAGCATACTGCAGAAAAAAGCAGGCTCCGTTGCACCTGAAAGAGACTTTAAAAGAACGCTACTAGCTATCATGAAAAGCCAGATACTGCCCGACTTCATAATCGAGTTCGATGAAGTCAGAGAAATGGTGAAGTTTATAAATAGATCAGATTGGTGGGTAGAAGATAAGCTTGATATTAAAAAGCACCCTCTATTACAAAATGCTAGTACATATTCACAAGCGCGAAAAATTGTACCGGAAGGCACTAGAGTGCAGGAATGGCATAAGGAATGGATGCTTTTCTGGATCGGCAACGGATGTGTTAATTTACACGATCCAGACAGTGCGTTTTTGGGATTTTGTAAGAGAAAGTCCGACGAACAACAAAGCTAAATTACACGAACATTTTACCGGTGGCGTCCAAAGTTAGTTTTATGTAGTTATTAATATGTCCTTTTTTACGTGTATCCAAGTTAGGACTACATGCGAGTAGGGTGCTAGCAACCGTTTCACGGTCATATCCTGCTTGCAGCATCTTCAAGCAAACAACAAAGTCCGCCTCACTTTCCCCAAACACATTCCCTGGTCTATTCTTTAGCGGCTTACCAAAACGCGCTTCGAGTGATGCATACACACTTTCAAAATATTTTAATGCGTCTTTAGACGGTGGGTGAGTAGATATAACTAGCAAGCCGTCAGACTTATTCTTTTCTGCTGTGTAATCCTCATGCCACTTCAAGGCCCTACGCACTAATTCTTGACCGTTTGCGATCTGTGTTCCCTTATATTCCTGAAGCAACACATAGGGGCTTTTACCTAATTCGTCAATGTGCAGCGTTTTTCTATTGGTGAAACCCGCTAAGCGGCCAAAGTGTCTCCAGTCAGCCGAGTTAAAATCGGCATTGTATTTATGTGCTAGAAATTGAGCGACGGCCGTAGCCGTTTGTTCGGATACAGGTTTAACGGAAAACCTTATCCACGCCTGCAAATTTTGCGGGCTGGTTTCTACCACGCAAGCGGGGCTTAGTGAATTGTCTTTTAGGAGCTTCAATACCCCTAGATCGATATCGTCCATGAGAATAATACCAACGCTTCCTTTAGGACGAATGTAGATCTCGCTACCGCCTGTATTCATTTTCTTCAGCCATGCGATTGATTTAACTACTTGATGGTAGTCAAAATCGCGTAATAGCATTTTGCCTTCAGGCGTAAGGACGCCCAATTCAAACTTTAAAGCGGACATACTGCGTAGCTGTCTAGTTACTGCGCGTAATGTTAAGTCTGCTGCTTTCATAGGTTCTCAATTAATGCGGCTGGTTATTATGTAGCTACTTGAATAAGAGCGACTGGCAATTCAATATGTAATGAATTGAAGGGATGTCTCTTATGCAATACCCAAAATCTATACTCTTTGCCCTAATACTAGTTTTAAGCAGCAATGATTATTCAGCTGAAAACTACGGAGCGTTAAACGACGATGAAGCAAGCGCCTGTGGTGCCTTGTTATGTCTAGCCGGCGGCACTTCACTTTCCGAATGCGCCAAACCCTTACGGGAATTTTTTAGCATCACTGACCCAAACCCAGCTCGTATGATCCGCAAACGCCTAAATTTTCTAAGGTTATGCCCTACAGGCGACAATGGCTCACTAGCAAACATACTCAACAATCAAAGCATTTCATGCAGCAGTAGCCAGTGTGCGGCTGATGTGGTCAAAACAGGCACATTCGGTTATTGCCTCACTTTCCAAAATAGCAACTGTCAAAACTTCGTTATTTTGGATGAAGAAATAGGGACGCGAGACAACCGAAGAATCTATGGGCACTGCCTTACATCTCCCGTTGCAGGTAAATGTCCGCGTTTCGAGCGACTATAGCTCAATTACAGCCCATGACTTACCACTAATAGCCCGGAAAACATCCCCAAACCTGTAGGTATATAGGTAAACTACCTGTAACCCGCTGATAAACGGGTAAAATAGCCAAAAGTAACACTAATACAGTTATTGTCTAACACTTTGTGTAGTATTGTAATACCAATACTGCTAGAGTGAAACAAAACCGGCAAAAGTGTTACTACATAATGGCTATTCAAGGTATAAATTCGGGTATCAAACTAGAAATTGACGGTACCCCGATGAATACCTTATATGAACGTGATTTAGACATGCTAGATCACAATAAAATGATCGAGAGATTGATGGCAATCGAAGTTGATAATGACGCGGATGGAAAGCGTGGGCATTTCAGGCTTGTCGCGAAAATTAAAGACAACGATGTGTTGTATATAATCACAAACGCGAGGCATCAACCTCGCCATTGGGTCCAGCTCAATACTTTGATGGAATTCATTCGCCAAAAATGCTCGACATTTATTGTCGAAAGTCAAAGAGCAGAGAGGCCAAGTTTAGAAATAATGGCTGGATCTGGATTCAAAAAAGCTTAAGCAGGAGATTGCTGGATGTTTAAAATTAATATGGAAATAGATTCAAAAAACAAAAAAAACGCATCTTTCAAAGAAAAGCGTGATTTTTTCGTATCGGTCATGTTTTTAATGACATTTGCGCTCTTTCCCGAAACTGCAGCAGCGGCAAACCCGTGGGACAATACCATTAATACGATTATTGGTTCACTCACAGGCACGACAGCTCGGCTAATAGCCGTACTTGTTTGTATTGGGCTTGGGTACGCTGCATGGATAGGAAGACTATCGTGGAAATTAACCGGCTCGTTTATCGGCGGCATCATATTAGTATTTGGCGCAACTGCAATAGCAGACCTCTTTATAGATGGAACCGGCACTTAATTGCACAACGATGAGAGGTTGACACAAGACCCTGTATTCGTCGGGTTAACAAGGCCGGCAATGGTGTTTGGTGTTCAATTTGAAGCTTTTGTGGCAACTGGAATGGCTACCACAATCGCTTTTTTAAGTACTGGCAATTTATTGCTTCTGCTGATGGCTTTACCGATGCACCTGATTGCTTACATGGTTTCATTGAATGAGCCAAGGATGTTTTCTTTAATGTTTCTATGGGTCAAAACTAGAAGCATGTGCAGAAACAGATTTTATTGGAAAGCCAGTTCTTACACCCCGTTCAATACTGGAAGTTAAATGTTATGTCTAGGGAACAGACTGCTAGAGGTCCAGTATTAAAAACGGAAGCTTCCGCAGCACAATTTATCCCCTATACCAGCCACGCAGACCCTCATACCGTTAAAACTACTAATGGTGATTTCATACGAGTAATCAAACTCGATGGTATTGCTCATGAAACGTCCGACATCGATGAAATAAATACTTGGCTTGAAGGCCGCAATAATGTGTGGCGCAATATCGCCAATGGGTCGCGGGCAATCTGGACAACGGTAATACGAGACAAATTTACGGAATATCCAGACGATAATTTCGATGAAGGGTTCGCCAAAAATTTTAACGAGAGATACCGTGCAAAAGTTCTATCCAAAGACCTATTTGTAAATACGCTGTATGTAGTAGTGATAGAGCGGAATATTAGCGAATTGCCGTTTTTCGGCAATTTGTTTAGCAGGCTCGATCGGAAAAATAGGGAAAGAGAAGCACAGGACAACAGAAAGGCTTTAAAATCGATAGCTGAGGCGAGCGATTCTATTGTAAGTAGTTTCGGCCGTTATGGCCCTAAATTATTAGGAACCTACGAGTATAAAGAGCAAATGTACTCGGAGGTACTAGAATACTTTGCTCACATCGTAAACGGAATCTCACAACGCATCCCTCTTAGCCGCCAAAATACCGCAGATATTTTATGTAATTCCAGAATATCGTTTGGCAATGAGGCATTTGAGATTAGGAGCGTGAAAGGGACCAATATTGGAGCAATATTGGGCCTGAAAGAATATAGGTCTTCTACTACACCTGGAATGCTTGATTCGCTACTCAAACTGCCTTTCAAATTCATAATGACACAATCGTTTACGTTTGTTTCCAAGCCAAGCTCTGTCTCTCAGATGACGATGCACCGAGATAGAATGATTCAATCGAGTGATCTGGCTGAGTCGCAAATAATTGAAATTAACGATGCCTTGGATGATCTAACGTCATCAAGATTCGTGATGGGAGACCATCACTTTACCCTTACAGCGTTTGGGAACAACACATCGGAAGCAACGGATAATTTAGCGCTAGCAAGTGCTGAATTAGGAGATATGGGTTTTGTGACAGCCAGAGAGGATCTAGCAATGGAAGCTGCATACTGGGCGCAGCTACCCGCGAATTTTAGTTACAGGCCACGAAAATCACTTATCACTAGTAGAAATTTTGCAGGACTGGCAAGTTTTCACAACTATCCGCTAGGGAGAATAAGCGGGAATGCTTGGGGACCAGCTGTATCTTTATTGCGTACTACGTCCGGCACGCCTTACTACTTTAACTTGCATCCTGGTCACGGCGAGGCACCAACCGGAAGTATGACAGTTATTGGGCCCAGCGGATCGGGTAAGACTGTTTTCATGGGATTTCTATTATCCCAATGCGAGAAGTACAAACCGCAGGTTGTGTTTTTCGATAAAGACCGTGGAGCTGAAATATTTATAAGGGCACAGGGCGGGGATTACACCGCCATTCGACAAGGACGTTCGACAGGTTTTAATCCATTGCAACTGGAGACTACGCCGCGAAACAGAAGCTTTTTCATTGAGTGGTTGCGACTGTTAGCAACAAGCAATGGAGAATCAATAAGCGTAGAGGATGATATTTCCATTGAAACCGCCTTACGGGGCTTTTTAGAACTTGATATATCGCAGCGATCTTTATCTAACCTAATACCTTTCTTTGACTCCACACACGCAGACGGTATAGGACGAAGGCTAAGTGTGTGGACCAAAGGCAGTAATCTTGGCTGGGCTTTCGACAATGAATCAGATTCATTGGACTTAGAAAATAGAATATTAGGTTTTGATATAACCGAATTGCTAGATAAGCCGCAAATCAGAACTCCTATGCTGTTCTATTTATTTCACAGAATTGAAGATTTGATAAACGGTCAAAAAATCACAATCTACATCGATGAGGCATGGAAAGCCGTAAACGATAAAGTATTTGTGCTTGTTATCAATGATTGGCTCAAGACCATACGAAAACGATCAGGGCTTTTGGTTTTCGGTACACAGAGCGCCAAGGATGCCGCAGAAAGCACTATTAGTGACTCTATAATCGAACAGACCGCCACTAATGTTTTCATGCCAAATCCTAAGGCCAAGGCAAAACATTACATTGATGGATTTGGCTTGAGCCAAAGAGAATTAGAAACAATCAGAACATTACCTGAAAAAAGCAGAAAGTTTCTAATTCGACAGGGGCTTGAGTCGGTAGTAGTTGAAATGAATTTAGCAGGTCTAGAAGACGATATAAGAGTTTTATCAGGCACGGAAAGAAATACGAATATTCTCGATCAAGTGCGAACTGAATTGGGTAGTGAAGATCCTAACTGGCTTCCAGTGTTCTTGGAACGGAGCAAATAATTATGAAAATGACGATTCTATCTCTTTTTTTAGCCTTAGCTCTTACAGGGACTGCGCGAGCGCAGATACCAACTATTGATATTCAATCGATAATTCAAACTGGTGAGCTTATCGTCAATACTGCTGAGCAATTAGACCAAATGAGGCGACAGATTGAATTACAAATACGTCGTTATGACTTGCAGCAACAACAGTATGAGGCAAGCACAGGCAACTACAACATGGGGGACTTGCTCAACTCAGAAGCCTATAGAGAAGCGCGACGCTTCATACCTCGGAGTTGGCAAGAAACATTAGAACTCCTTGAAGGGGCTCAAGCTGCGAATCATCAAAGGCAATCTCAAGAAGCAGCGCGTAGTGCCAGGGAAGCCGGACAACGTTACTCGACAAGCGATTTATACGAAGACGATGCCTTGGATAAGGCGGTGCGGTATGGGCGAGAGGCGCGATCAGTCTTTACTCAGATTGGCGTAGGGCAATCAAACTTCGACCAAAGCGCCGTCAGAACAGAGAATATAGAGTTTTTGATAGATCAAATCGACTCGGCACCCGATTTAAAAGCAGCCACTGACTTACAAAATCGATTAAGTGCTGAAAATGCACAGCTTCTGGGCGAATTAATTCAACTGCAATCCGCTGGACAAATTAATGCTGGTGAAATACGTCTAAATAACATGAATAGACGGGCTGAAGATGTCCGGATGTCCAGAACCAATATCCCTTTACTATCAGCAACACCCAACAACTAAGGAACCGCAATGGAAAATATTAATACCGGCAATGTTCCGGAAATGTTACTGGGACTTATCGATGATCTTTCATCAGAATACATTGAAGTTACATTTGGGAATCTTTGGGCGTTTCTAGAGGTGTCCTTTAGAAACGTACTAATTCTGTTTTTCATTCTGTTCGGCTACGCACTTTGGCGTGGGCTTATTAAAGTGCCTTTCAAAGACATAATAGAGTGGGTTGTAAAGATAGGAATCATTTACACGTTCATTTCCACGTGGGAGATATACAACACAATCGTTGTTGCTTTTTTTACTACCGGACCGGATGTCCTCGTTGGTGCGGCGTTAGGCGATGGGTCAACTGGGAGTGTCAGCACGCATTTAGGAACGGTCTACCAAAGAGCAATAAATATGGCCGGCGATGCATACAACAGTGGAGGCTTTGTTATGCCCTACATTATAGGCTCTATCATACTGATTAGTGCGAGCCTAATGTTGTTGTATGCGCTGTTCTTAATAGCAATGTCTAAAATAGCTATTGCTATACTTTTGGGTCTTGGACCTCTCTTTATCGTATTCTTGATGTTCGAAAAAACACAAAAAATGTTCGAGTCGTGGCTGCAACAACTGGTGAACTATGTATTCATATCGTTGTTTACAGTGGCCGTACTAGCATTTGGATCATTCCTGGCTGAAAAAACAATACTAGTGACTAATGACACTACGTTAGGTTCAGCGATGTTGCCCGCCATAACATTCCTCCTTGTTTTCATGTTTCTTACTCAGGTTATGAGTATTGCTTCGTCACTGTCGGGCGGCATTGCTTTAACAACGAACCATGCAGGCACACTATTAGGTTACGCAGGTGGAACTGCAATCGGTAGCGCCGGCGCTGCAGCGAGCGGTGTTATTAGAAGAGGTGGCAGATCGGTGGCGGATAGATTAGGACGCGGATCAATTACAGGGCAATAACTGCCTAAAAGGAATGCTATGCGACGTTTAAAAATTAGTGCTTGCGCAGTTTTATTCATGCTGGTTCAAAACTGTTCCACTATTGAATTCCCGAAGAGAGCAGAGCCTTGCGACAACAGTTTTGCAAACATTTCCAGTGATTCGGATTGTGGCCCAAAACGCTCTATAAATTGGTAGGACTAGATGAAGACCGAGAACAAGAGTAAGCAGGGCGTCAGCAAAAAAGACGAGCAGGGATATTATGCTGAGTCACAGGCGTGGGAATCGGAGATAGTTAATAGCGCGCGATCACGCGCGCGTATTTTTGGCTGGATTGCTGTCATATCGACTTCTTGTTTTGTATTGATGGTCATCACACTAATGCTGTTAATTCCTCTCAAAGAGACAGTCCCCTACGTCATTGAAGTAGATACTATTAGTGGGTTAGTAGAAGTCAAACGGCCACTGGATGAAGGCGTTCTTACACAAAGCGAAGCGGTTACTAAGTTCTTCCTAGTGCAATACATCAATGCGAGAGAAGGCTATTTGTTCGACACAGCCGCTCAAGATTATGAAACCGTACAGAAAATGTCTTCGCAGTCTGTTGCAAATAGACACTATCAGTGGTTTCAACCCAGTAACGCTGATAGCCCATTAAATCTCCACGGTGAAAAAGGGTCAGTAGAGATCGAAGTTAGAAGTGTTAGTTTTGTAGATGAAGATACAGTGACAATACCAATACGCCGCACCACCATTGGGAATGGTACAAGCACCGACACTTTTGAAGTTATTACTATCAGCTTTCTCTATCAAAATAATCCAACTACAGAACAAGACCGATTTATAAATCCGCTAGGCTTTCAAGTCACTGCCTACAGAAGTGACCCTCAGTTAATCCAGGAATAAGAGACAATGCGTACTGCTAAAATGATTATATGCTTTCTATTACTGTTCCCAACAGTAAACGCGCTGGCGGCACAGCAGGTGATAGCTGGAAAAGTAGATCCCCGAATCAAGACAGTGATTTACAATGAAAGGGACGTAATTGTGCTGAAAGGACATTATGGGTATTCAACTCACGTGGTGTTTGCGGACGATGAAACAATTACCCATATATCTGCAGGAGACAGTTTGTCTTGGCAAATTGTACCGACTGGAAACCATCTGTTTCTAAAACCGCGCGAAGCAAATGCAGACACAAACCTCTCTGTTCTGACAAATAGGCGTAATTATAATTTTGAGCTTCGTGCTAATGAAGCCACTAGCGCGTCCGATAGCGAATTATCTTTCGAAATCAGATTCATCTACCCCGACGATGAATTTCAGCTAGCCATAGAAAAGACATTAGCCGAGCAACGGCAACTAAATACTGAAATAGTACCTGGCCGTCAGATTCAAGCGGAAGAGATAAATTTTGATTATTCTATGCGGGGCTCAGATTTAGTTGCTCCAATTCGAGTATTTGATGACGGAGAATTCACGTTTTTTCAATTCCCAGACGAAATCCCAATACCTGCAATCTTCTTTGTAGATCGGGAAAAGCAAGAATCTATTGTTAATTATCATGTTCGCGGTAAATACATAGTGGTTCAGCGAATTGGCGCGCAATTCATGCTTCGCAGTGGTAACGATATAACCTGTATTTTCAATGAATCTTTTGCACAAAGAATAAGACCATCCTTGATACCCGGCCAGGGCCAACGACCTACTACAACTCTGGATTCAATCTAGGAATAAAGATGTCAGATGATAACAAAATAACAGAAGAGCTAGAGGACGAGCGGGGCATACCATCCGTTAGTGAAGAAAAGACCCAAAGCAGCAATACTATTTTGGGGTTCGGAATGCTGTCTTTAGCTTTGGTGTTCGGCATTTGGGCTTTCTGGCCGTCTGAAGGCAATACAGATGTAGATCCTCTACCAGCTCAAACCGATGATGCTTTCGATAGACAAAATATAAGCGATATTCAATTTCCAGATTTCTCAGAAATACCGACTAACGATCAAGTCCCGTTGATTGTAGATTTGGCTATTGGTAATGGGATTGAGTCCAGCAATGATTTTTTAGCCGATCCTCAGGAGTTAGCTAGACTGCAAGCTGAGCAGGATCTTTTCGAGCGCCGCCAGCGATCGCCACTCATTATTTATGATGCTTTGCCTAGTACAACAGGAGCAGATCGGTTATCTAGCCTGTCAGAAGCGCAACGCCGACAAGCTGATCTTGTTGAAAGGCTTACCTCTATCGACTTTTCAGCCGGCAGCTCCGACTTAGACACTCTCGAAGCGCGTGTACAGTCAACAACAGGTGATACTGCAGAAATTACAGCAACCATACTGAGGGATAAAGAATTCCTTATGACGCAAGGAAAACTGATTTCTGCCGTATTGGAAACAGCTATAGCGTCAGACCTTCCAGGAATGACGAGGGCTATTGTTTCCGAAAACGTGTATAGCGAAGACGGTTCTAGATTGCTTCTAGATCGCGGATCGAGACTAATTGGTAGTTATCGGTCTGGTGTTGTTTCAGGTCAAGCACGGATTTTCGTAGTATGGGATCGAGTCATTACGCCAAGTAGTATAGATATAAAACTCAATTCTCCTGGCTCCGATAGTTTGGGCCGTGCCGGCTTAGGTGGAGAGGTTGATTCGCATTTTATGGAACGCTTCGGTTCATCGATGCTGCTTAGTATCATTGGCGCTGCTGCCGCTCAAAGCAATGACGAACAATTCAATATTGCTTTGGGCCAGAATTTCAATAGTAGCGCTGAAATTGCACTTCAGGAGGCTACCGGAATCAGACCGACACTTTACAAAAGCCAAGGTGATAGGATCAGTGTTTTTGTAGCGAGGGATATTAATTTTAAGCCAGTTCTAGACGCACAGAGATAGCCTGTAATGTCTCTGACTAACAATAACTCCTATACACCGATCCTTGCCTATCTAGAAAAGTTTGACGAATACCTCTCACAGCCAGGTGTCGAGGAAGTAATGGTGAATGGCCCTGCAAAAATATTTGTAGAAAAAGCGGGCGCTGGCATCAAACAGCACGAAAACCTGCTAATTGACATGCAATTCTTAGAAAGTTTCTCGCAGCTAGTGGCTACCTATAGCAATCAAACCATAAATGAAAAAGCAACACTGTTGAGTGCGAGTTTGCCTACCGGCGAAAGAATACAAATAGTAAGACCCCCAAGCTGTGAATCAAACATGATCTATCTTTCAATACGAAAACCTAACCCTGCAAACTTAACTCTTGAAGATATGGAGAAAGCTGGGGGGCTAATTACAAGGACGTTTGGTACATCAAAAAGCACGGAGAATAACGGGGAGTTGCAGAACAAACTTTCAAGCAAGGACATAGCTGGATTTTTGAAATTAGCGGTACTTAGCCGGAAAAACATAGTGATTTCTGGCGGCACCTCCTCCGGCAAAACTACGTTAGCCAACGCTATGATGAAAGTAATTCCTATGCACGAGCGGATCATCACGATTGAAGATGTCCGCGAAGTAGATATATTACAGCCCAATGCAGTACATCTTTTGGCTTCCAAAGGCCGCCAAGGCACTTCTACAGCAGGAATAGGTGAGCTATTTGCTGCCTGCTTACGCTTACGTCCGGACAGAATTATGCTTTCCGAAATACGGGGCAAGGAAGCCTACGATTTCTTAAACTCAGTCACGTCAGGCCATCCGGGATCTATTACTACCGTTCATGCTGATTCAATACGCTATGCCGTAGAAAGGCTGTCCAGATACATTGGAGACCATGAAAGCGGGCGCAGCATAACAAATCCCGAGATATACGTGCGTCAATGTGTTGATGTATTCATTCAGGTTAATAAAAACTCTGAAGACGGGTGGCGCGGAATAACCGACATCCAATTTTTGACCCATGAATAATTTCTGGCTGTCCTACAGATATTATTTCGCCGCAGGCGCTTATCTACTTGGTATGTCATGGATAGCTAGTGTGGTGTTCCTCTTCTTTATGCAGATGAACGTGTCAGAGGGCACACCGCTGACCGTTTTTCGCTTTGCAGTCTATAACTTAGGTGAAAAACAGGTTCAGGATGCGCTTTTCCTTACAGTATTGATTGTTATCGCCTGCACGATTGGCCTAGCGGCTTTGTACTCACTAAGGACACGCGAGACAATCCACGGTAAAGCCCGGTGGGCCAGCCTACCCAGCATCGCTAAGAAGGGGATGCTAGGTGGGAAAGGAATATTACTTGGCAAAGTAGGTGATAAGTTCCTTTCTCTTCCTGGAGAGCTCTTTGCTCTTGTAGCAGCGCCTACTAGATCGGGCAAGGGCGTTGGAATTGTAATACCCAACTTACTCAATTGGCCCGATAGCGCAGTGGTCCTCGATGTAAAGTTCGAGAACTACGAAATAACTAGTGGGTTCAGAGAAAAACATGGCCAAAAGGTATTTCTCTTCAATCCGACTCCTAGAGACTACATGACCCACCGCTACAACGCTTTGGGGTATATAAGCGAAGATCCTAACCACCGTATTGATGATATTCAGAAGATTGCTAATTTCCTTCTTCCTACACCACCCAAGAGTGACCCTATGTGGACCTCGGAAGGCCGAGATCTTTTCTTCGGCATTGTGTTGCTACTCCTCGATGTTGAAGAATTTCCTGTGACAATTGGTGAAGTATTGCGCCAATTAAAGACGGAAGAGGAAACGAGCGTCTACCTAGCGAATTTGATAAGCCACCACAAAGAAAACCTGTGCGCACCGTGTATCTCTTCAATCGCAAACTTCATCAACAAACCACCCAAAGAACGAAGTGGTGTTAAAAGCGGGTTAACCACCGCCCTGAATTTGTGGTCAAACCCACTTATTGATGCAGCAACCAGTGCCAACGATTTCGATCTTAGAGAGCTACGCAAGAAACGAATGACTATTTATATAGGTGTAACCCCTGACAATTTAACCAGACTGGCGCCACTCATAAACCTATTTGTACAACAATTAATAGATCTTAATACGCAGGAGCTACCAGCGAAGTACGACAACAAAGGGAAAAGGCTATCAGGCAATCCCGACTTCAAGTACCAGGTTCTTTTACTCCTAGATGAATTCACAGCCATAGGCCGCCTAGAAATACTGGAGAAGGCGATTGCCTTCATAGCCGGCTACGGCATTAGGATGATGACAATCATTCAATCAGTATCCCAGCTAAGGAGTGTTTACGGAGCAGATGTTGCTGAGACATTTCAGAAAAACCACGCCGCTACAGTGGTTTTTCGACCTGAAAAAATGAAAGAAGCGGAAGAAATAGCCAATGAATTAGGATTCAAGACCGTTGAACAGAAAAGTACATCAACTCCCAAAATGTTTGGTGGTACTCGTGGTGAAGGGTCTATTTCGAAGTCGGACACCAAAAGGCCGCTTTTGCTTCCTCAGGAAGTCAAAATGTTGGGTGATAATGAAGCCATAATACTCTCCTCGGGCCTACTACCGATCAAGGCCACTAAGATTCGTTATTACGATGATCCTCATTTCACGCGCCGGCTATACGGTAAAACTCCAATACCCACCATAGATGTCTCTCTTGCTGCGCTACGAGGCGAGAAAGAGGATATCGACCTAAGCTTTATGTACGAAAAAGTAAGTATTCCAGACGATGGCGAGCGTAAACTTACCGATCAGGAAATAGAAGAAGCGACCAATTCATTCTTTGAAACCTTTATAGAACAAGCAGAAGGCGAGGACTCTAACGATGAGTGATAACAATCAAGTGAAGCCTGAACCAAAAAATGAAAGTGCAGCGAAGCCCACAACCACTGAATCTGAACTCTTGACGGAATTTGACAGTGCGCTAAACCTGATAGGCGAGGCCGACGAGAAAAGAATCAAAGAAAAGCCGCCGGAATTTGAGCGGCGTTTTGATAGTGAAAAACGCCGTGGTGCGGAGTTGTTCTTCCACAAAGGTACAAGCAAAGAAGCGATGCGCGATACTGGCGACAAAATCCTAGTGCATAAGGACAGTTCCAGGAGCGTAGCCGAAGAAGCGGCCACATTGGCCGATTCCAAAGGCTGGACACATATTAACGTGAAAGGAAATCAAGACTTTCGCCAAAAGGTCTGGGAACAAGCAACAATGCTAGGGATTAATGTTGACGGCTATAAACCATCACAAGAAGAAGTCGCTGCAATAGATGCAAAGCTGAATTCTATCGAAGGGTCTACTACTGATCGCACACGATCAGAAAAACAAGACCTACGCGCCGCTTTGTCTGAAGCCTATTTGAGTGAGGATAAAGCGGCCGCACTAGAAAAGTATCCAGAATTGAAACCTCTGTACAAACTGGAATCGAGTGCACAAGAATTTGCAGATAATAAAATTACGGACCCCGACTCAAAAGCATCCTTCGTTAGCGGTATTCGAGATCGAGGCTTAGACGAAATAGCAAACGGCAAAAAATTGCCCGAAATAGCCCCCACACCCATAGTCCCGCTAGTTGAAAAATCCTTAGTCATGGAAAGGTAGTTAGATGCACCGCTGGGCCGAAGCCCAGCGGAAAAATAGCAAAGGGTAGGGCCAGCCACACGGGCTGACCCTTTCTCACTTAAAACTGAGTAGGAATAAATGCTTTACCTTCCGGCGTCTCTGACCACTCCACAACATGCTCGACCAATTTCGCTTTGGTCTGGGTGTTGGTCTTCGCTGCATTAGCCCACGTTTTTCCTCTCAATTTTCCGACTGACTCAATCAGTAATTTTAAACTTAATCGCGAGAAATAGTTTTCCTTAGTAGGCTTCCAATATTCAGCAAATGGCACCTTCAATTTATCCACAACACAGTCCTGCTCTTTATTTGCACCCTTGGAGCTAATCGTTAATGATTTAGCTACACAGTAAGTCACTAACTTATCTTTAACAGCTTTGGACAAACCACAAAACTTATCGAATCGCTTTGCTTCATCCTTGATAGCAAGCCATTCAGTATCTAGTTTCTCTAACGCTGCATTGATCACTGTAGTAGCTGGCATATCTTCAATGTCTTCTTTGCTGGTCCTACTGCTAGCCACCTTGAAATCCATATCTAACAGATTCCGTCCTTGGTGATAACCAGTCACTAAGACTTGCACACACACCGAATAGTGCAATATGTCCATCGCTATACTCGTCTGAGCCACTAAAGCTGCTTTAGTGGCTTGTTGCCTGTAATTCCCTAGATCAGTGTTCAGAGCCATTGACACGCCTTTCACGGCTGGCTCCTTGGCCTTATCTCCTGCTGTCTTAACTGATTCTGATTCTTTAGGTTGTGGTACGTCTTTCTTGAAAGCTATACCGTTTCTTAGGCGCAACTTTCCAGCACCATCAAACCCAACAAAACAACCACTGTAGGACTTCTGCTCTGCGGTGTAAGTAAGGTAGTCATTCTGTTTGTCATTTGCCTTTTGTAGCGCTTCTTCGGCCTTGTCGAACTCTTTATCTAGTTCATCCGGCCAGCCCTCTTCGCGACATTTTGCATCAATTGCGGTAAACACATCATCGAGCTTTTTAATCTTTGCAGTAAGAGCCTTCGGTACGCCAGCCAACACCGGAACCAAGTTAACAACATCGAACTCCTGACTCACAGAATCAATTAGCAATGTAGGTGTTACCCATAGCCAACCATCACCTGAAAGTTTAGCCGCTGCTTTATCCAGCTTTTCCATAGCCAATTTCGTAACCAGTTCCGAATCCGACAAGTACACAACATCCTCGAAAAGATCAGTATTTAATAGCCCACCGGCACTTAGGTAGGCCGCTTTACCTACAAACTTACCTATTCCATTTGATGTGACTACAGCCTCACCCGCTAACCAATTTTTAATACCATGTGGATGCAGTCTATGAGAGCTTGATAGCTCTTTGTAGCAAGCTTGCTGCCGCTTATGGTCATTACTCAACGTAAAGGCCATTATTGCGTCTAGAGTTATCTTACCCTTCCGGTAATATCCCAATAGCTTCGGACACACGGAACCCAAGCTCAGGCGTTGTTTTACATAGGTCCTCGATTTACCAGATCGCTCGGCCACGTCCGACACGTCAAGCCCATCGTCTTCTATCATTTTCCTATAGGCTTCAAATTCATCTGCTGGATGCATTGCTTCTCTTTGTACATTTTCCATCAATGAAATTTCTGTCAAGTTTTCACCCGCATCTCGTACCTGACACCCAACCGGCATATCAAAATCAATTTCCTTGTGAGTAACCAAATGCATTAACGCAGCTAGCCTACGACCGCCAGCAACCACCTCGAACTTTGATTTGTTTGGAATAACTATTAAATTTTGCAACACTCCCTGACTAGCGATACCCGCTATTAGTTCACTATCAGCTTTTTTTGAAGAGTCCATAGATCGGACGTTCTGAGCAGAAAAGATTAATTGATTAAGTGGGATTTCTTGGTACATACGCTTTCTCTCTTTTTTTGGTTGTTTGTTTAAAACCCACACCCTCTGGGGTTGAAAAACCCCAAGATCGCGAACGTAGTGAGTGAAAGCTGTTGGCTTTTCTGTGTCTAGGAAGGGGGAACCACCCAGCCTGCAACGCAGCGTAGCGAAGAGAAGGTTGGGGGATGCCTAGACTAAGGAAAAACAACTGCTAATCTGAAGCGCAGCCCAGAGGGAAGGTTATCGTTTGAAAAGCTCGAGGCGGCCATTCTCACCGCGAGCTTCAAATTGTGCTGCGCTAGCAGCATAGGACTTTTGGACTAAGGTCCTAGCCGGTAGTACACCCCACAAAACTCCGCAGTTGTGGTATAATATTTGCCTTGCAAGGAGTTAATAAAATGGCAACTATTGAAGAACGGCAGATAAGTAACGTCATTGCTAACGCAACTCTGGAGGGTCTAAAGTTCTCTGACCAGCAGATAGTCCGCCTGCGAGCTATGGCCTACGGCGAAATGACCATTGATGAAGCTATCGCTGAGATTCACGCTGAAATCGCTGAGCGCAATAAGATCCCTGAGCCAGCCTAGCACTCCAGATCCTATGCCTTCTAGGAGTGCGTCATGGCTGATCCCTACCTCATTCCAGGCACGCAAACACTCCGAAATAAACTCAATATCACCGACCCCAATTTACTGCAAGAAGCTGAACAGGATCTTTCGTCTGCGCGCGATATGGAGATCGCGCGTTACCCTGTACCTGGCAACTTTGACTATCAGCATTTAAAGGACATCCACAAGAAGCTATTCGGTGATGTGTACCCTTGGGCTGGCGAACCACGAACTGTTGATATACACAAAGCATCAACATTCGCACCGGCCCGTTTACTGGAGCAATCCGCAAACAAGGTTTTTGGCGATCTTGCCAAGGACGGGTATTTAAGAGGATTGGAGAAAGGCGAATTTATTGTTAAGGCAGCTACTCATTTTGGCGAAATAAATTTCGTTCATCCTTTTCGCGACGGCAATGGACGAACACAGCGCGTGTTCTTTGACCACTTAGCAGCAAGAGCCGGTCATAGCTTTGACTGGAGCAGAATAGATCAGAAGGAAATAATTCAAGCCACCATACACGCGACTAATAACAATCCTTCGCTTTTGAAGGACGCTTTGGAAAAGGTGTATCTAGATCCTCTAACTGATAAGTCCAGGGACGCCAAGCTCGAAGAGCTTAAACTGCGCGACCCGAAACAATTCAACACGCTCATGGAGTTTACAAGCACCGCGAGATCCTTTGCTGCTAAGACTATTCACTCGTCAGAGTCAGCGAGGCGGTTTGTGGACGCGACAACAGACAAACTCCTGGACCAAGTAGACCAAGGCCGTGCATTACCCAAGATCGCACCAAACAGACCTGCAAGTCCGGCGAAAGACATTGGGCCGAAAGACTTCGAGCGGTAGTACAAACTACACCTGCTAGAAATCAAAATGGAGAATAAATATGCAGTGCGGACATTGCGGAACAGAAATTAGGGATGGCTTTGCTGTTTGCCCGAGCTGCGGTGCTCATCGCCGACAAGACGGAAGGCTTATTGGCATTGGCCTATTCGTACTGTTGGTAGGATTGGTCGCATCGCTTCAAGCCGCTGGCCTAGCACAGTATTCAATCGCCATTTTTATTATCGGAGTTGGTGCATTGACAACACGCAGAGGCTTGCGAAAAAGATGGTATAGGCACAATGCCTAATATAGAAGAGAAGGTTGGGGGGGATACTCTGGAAAAGGCGTATCCAGATCCTCTTACCGATAAGTCCAGGGATGCCAAGCCCTTCTTCATTTTCTAAAACCTCTGTTTTAGTGTGATAACAGGTTGAAAGGTTTTCTGACCGAGCTTCTGTGCATYTGAAATCATAAAGGAACGGTCTACATCAACCATAGCAGGCAACCCTGTGAATTCACGCAAAACAAACTGTCTGTCATTTTTAGAATGCTGGTCATCTGCAACAAACTCGTCCTCGGTGATGGTACAAACCCCATCGCCTGCAAGTGTTTCTCGATAATATTGACGCAATTTTATATCCTTCATCATTTTCTAAACCCTCTTTTATGAAGTCAATGCGACTAACTCAATATTAGGCGTGCCATTTCGCCAATAGTCTTTAGGCTGTCGGCATCCAGTTTTTCCACAAACTCAACATTCCGTGCTACAAAATCTATGGACTTCATTTGTGGAATCACCACCGACCCTGTTGTCTTTAAACCAGTAGGCAAAGCCTGCTGCATTTTGAAGCGAATACTCGTATTCGTGATAGCAGCAACCACCACGAATCCTGTCGTGTCGTTGAAGATCCGCTTCGACAAGACAAGCGCCGGCCGCCGCTTTGTTATCTCCTTTCCTGCACTTGGATCGAAATCCAAAAAAACAATATCTCCCTGCTCTGGCACGTACATTAGACTTCCCTACCAACCGGTTTCAAATCCATCCACTCCTGTCCCTCTTCATCCAGAGCATAGTCTTTCCTGCTTGTACCCTCTAACAAACCCTCTAAGGTAAGACTCTCTGATACCGGAGACAGAAGTATTTTATTGTTCTGGACCGACAACTCAAGCTTACTACCCACATCCAAGCTCAACATATCTGCTATCGCTTTCGGGAGGCTGATTATCTTTGCGCTGCCTGACTTTCGTATTAACACTGTATTCATTAATCTTACTCCTGCGATGACTAAGTTATACTTAAGTATAACTGATTTAATAGTTATACTCCAGTAAAACCCACTAGCGTGCTGAACTTGACTAAAAATCAAAGCCGAATTGGCCTAGCTTTGTGGTAACAGGCTCAATTACTAGCTCTACCTTTGAAGGGGCTTTTACAATCTCTACTCTGTCCATAGCACCGTTCGTACCCTGATCCCTTACAGCCAGCTTTGAATCCCAAAACCCAAGATGGTGGGCTGGCGTTCGCATCACCGATCTAACTTCCAGGCTAAGCGTGTCACCAATTACAATTTCTGCAGGAATGTGTAGCAGGGACAATTGCAGGTAGCACATTTCAGCGGCCAGCTGGTCAATGTCCCAACATTGCACCCAGAGCTGTTGCTGTGGGTTGTAACCGTTTTCCCGCATCGTCTCAGCAAATGCTATGCACATCGACCCCGATCCACAAGCCGGTTCGCTTAAAGTCACGAACGGCTTATCTATCAGTTTAAGCGTTTCCCCGTGCGTAAGCGCGGCCATCAATTTGGAGAGGTGATACGGCGTAANGAACTGCCCCGCGCGGGCATTTCCCAACTCCAATTCCATGAACACCTCCCCTAAAAAATCACCCATCGATGCATCAAGCCCTTCAACCACACAGGCCAGAAGTTCGCAATGCCGCAGCATTTCCGCTTTGTCGTATTTCTTCATTATTTCAAAATACCGATCYTCTAAATGTTGAGAAAAACACACCGCGTTATGCAGTGATGTCGCTGACATCAGCACAAAATCCGAGAACACAGTCTCACGTCTGTGCTTTGCACCAAAGCCATCAAACACTTTTAGAAACTTATTCTTGTAATCCATTTTCACCTCTCCTTTTCGCACTGGTTMGTGCGCGCATGAACCCCGAACGGCTTGAAAGCCTGGGGTAGCAAGAGGAAAGGGAATGGTGCGGGATGGAGGCGCTGGTGCGSYCCACAGCGAAGCGAGGACACGGGCAACGACTAACACGGTTGACCTTGTAGAGCGCGAGGGCGAAGCCCTTAGATGTTTTTAAATGGGTGTGGCTTAGTGATCGTTACCGACTGGCGGAGACTTTGGCTCCGTGGCGAAGCCATAGAGCGCGACCGTAGGGAAGCCCCTACTTAGCTTCTTACAACCTAAATTACACGATAAGTAAATTGGTCCTAATGAACTCGCTGTCACTACTCGTATCGACGAGCGCAAGCATCATCGTTTGGTTTGAATTCTGCTCTTTTAATGGCGAAAATGTGCTCCTGATCAACATATTTCTGTTTTATTTCTTATGACTTTGCACTTCGTCACATTCCACGTGATTCGTGGGATAAATCCTACAGACAAACATTAAAAATCGTTATACGCTGAATTCGGATCATTTGTTTTATCCATACGAGCAATAATAAACGATAGCCATTTAAGGAGTAAAAATAGGCAGTAAGAAAACTCCTAATATCGTAAATTACCCAATCGTTACTTAATCAGGAGGTAGTAAAGATGTTTCGTATTCTGAAATTAGCCATTCATTTTGGGGTAGTAACCTCGGCTTTGGTAATATTTAGTGGTGCCAACGCACAATCGGTTTTCCGTTCTAACGGAGTTGAAATCGAAACCATAACGTCAGAAGCGTCTGTAGGCTTACATGAAGATTTATTAGTAACTCCAGTAAACGCTAATATTTCTGATGGGTTTTCAGATAGCACTCAATTATTTCTGCTTAGAAATATGCGAAAACTAAGGGAGGGAGAAGGGCTAGATACACGGACATTTGAAGTCAATGAGAACGAGAAGCAAGACTTTGAAGACTTGATTCGTTCGACATATGCAAAATATACCGAGCCGGATATCGGATTCAAGAATGCTATGTGTGATTTCTACACCAATTCCGAAAATGCGAGTATTGATGATTCAGAAAGAGCCGCGCTGGCATTTACACAATTGGAAAGCCAGGACGCAATGAGCGCACGGTGGGGGATTATAGATCAGAACTTCCTTGTCGATGTGCGATCCTCATTTGGAAACAATATCTTGCAAAATGTGCTTGAAGAAAAAGATTCAATCGAGACAGGCGGTCGATCTTCTATTCTGTCAACACGTGCATTTGTTGAGAGTACAGGTGTAGATTTAATGGAATTCGTTGAATTTAACTGTAAGGAGAATCTGAAATGAAAAAGTTACTTCTTTTAGCTGTATTGGGTTCATTTTTATCATTAACAACAACTACTTCTTCGGCCTATGTAAGCGGCGACTGCGAAAAGGCTGAGAATCACCCTGGAGATACTTTGGTATTGCACTTTAAGTGTTCCTTAGATATTGAAGAAGCTACGGCAGTTCCAAACGTTGACATGGTAAGAGTTGCCTCGACTACCGGAGGACAAAATAGAGAGTGTTGGAGTGGTACGTTGTCCTCTGCTTCTACAGGCTGGCTATATTCGCCAGATAATTATCCAAAGTGGGTGAATGGAATGGTTAGTCACCATCTTTCTATTGATGTAGATATAGAAAAATACTGGGACGCTGGCGATTCGTCAACTAGTCCAGTAACCCCCGCTACATTACGTCATTGGGACCCGCAGTTAGCTCATACGGGTAAGTTTGAGTTTCGACTCAGTGGGACATGGGGTGTTTGGACTCCACCACCCCCCGCCGATCTTACAAAGGCTTTCGTGTTGTGGACACCGTCTCCATGCGACAATCTTCCTCCACTTTAGTCTATTGTTGTAGCCTAGGAATTCACTATCTATTTTAGTGAGTCAATAATAGAGAAAGGGCCTTTTATAGGCCCTTTTTTTAAACAAGCATTTAACATACAACACGCGGTAGATCCTCCCACCTGGTTGTATAAGCCGGGGACAAGTACTCTCTCTTCATAATCCATCGAGGCAAGAGTCCTGTACTGGCGAGCTTCACCGTTTGTTTCCCAAAGCGTCCATTTATTTGATCGAGTAAGCGCATTGTTGCTTGAGATTTTTCCGACTGTTCGGGATTTAAAAAATCACTCTGTTCATGCTGCCGAGAGCGAATATCCAAAAGCCCAATACCGCATTTCTTGTAACGAAGTTTGGGCCGATAGATTTCGGCTACTGCGCCCGCAGCGAGTTTAGCGATCAGGCGGGTATCGTTGGTAAGACGGGGTAATTCGACAATTATATGTCGGCAGTAATAGCCGACGGTCTTATCAAAACTTTCCAGATACACCCAGAAATTATCCGTCAGGCCATTTTGTGCGCGCAGCTTTTCGCAAGCGCGGCCGGCATACTGACTTATGGCCTGTTGAAGCTCATTAAGTTCTGTAATCTTGTAACTGAAGCTCCGAGTACAGACGATTTCATTCTTAGAAGCCTGGACACCCTCCAGATCGGCACAGGCCACACCGTTCAGCTCGCGCACAGTCCGCTCCAAAACAACGCTGTACTGGCTTCTGATCGATTTTGGATCGCTTTGAGCCAAGTCCAATGCCGTGTGTATCCCTTGAGCATTCAATTGCTGGGTTAGGTGTCTACCCACTCCCCATATTTCGTTCACCGGCAACCGCTGCAGCAACCAGTTCCATTTAGGGGCGGCATCGAGAACACAGACGCCGTTTAATGCCGGTATTTTTTTAGCGGCATGGTTTGCCAGCTTAGACAATGTTTTCGTGGGGGCCACACCCACGCACACAGGCATACCCACCGATTGATTAAGCATCGCTACAATAGACAGGCCGTGCTCTTGATAATCGACAGCAGGGAGGCTCAGAAACGCCTCATCGATGGAATAGACTTCCAAGTCCAGCGCGTAGGGTTTCAGGAGATGGCGGTTTGCGCCCATTTCCTCGAAAAGTACACTCTTCATCTGAATGCCAGAAATAGCAGTTGCTCCAGCGAATATCATTCGCTGGCAATACTTTCCA
>JAESUV010000019.1 GCA_016762975.1 Gammaproteobacteria bacterium
CGCATTTCGCGAGGATCTCTTTCACAGGCTGAATGTTATACGCATTCACATACCACGCTTGAGCGATCGTCGAGAAGACATACCAAAACTCGCGCGCTTTTTCCTACACTCTGCTGCGAAGGAACTCGATGTGGAGCCAAAAACACTGCGACCAGAAACCGAGAAATACCTTACTGAGCTCAACTGGCCAGGCAATGTGCGACAGCTGGAGAACTTCTGCCGCTGGATTACCGTCATGGCATCCAGCCGTGAAGTCTATTTGACTGATCTACCTCCGGAGTTCGCTGCACAGGAAACTGTCGTCAGCCAGAGCGGCGACTGGACCCAAGGATTGCAGCAGTGGGCTGATCGACAGATCAGCTTAGGTAACATAGGCATTCTCAATCAAGCAACCCCCATGTTCGAGCGCACGATGATCGACATAGCTCTGAAGCATACGGCCGGACGCAAGAGAGATGCTGCGAACTTGCTTGGCTGGGGTAGAAACACCTTAACAAGAAAGATTAAGGAACTGGGCTGCGCTGAAGAGAAGGAAGAAAATCCCGCGAGCCAATTGAGCCCGCCCAAGAAGCAGCACTAGAACTCCACTACTTTAAGGCGTAGGACCTATGTAGATTTCCTGCCAGTTAATCACCCTGTCGTGACCGCGATACGTACCGAAGTTGACTTGACTACGGGGGTTATTGACGTAGTTGCCATCTTCGATAGGATCAAGCACATCGATTTCGACCGCCGATCGCCAATCATAGGATAGAAAATCCAATGAATACGGCAAGCTTCCATGATTCAAGTCAAATTCTATTTGCACGCTGCCTTCGAAACCCTCACCTGGAGCCGAAGTAACTAAGGGCCGATCGTCGTCTTGATCATCCGCATCCAAATCTACGCCGGAAACTTCGCCGGTAAACCCGCCACTTATACTAATAACAACATCGTTATCAGCGACAACGGCATCATTCTCAATAGTGGTCTCGCCATCATCCTGATTGTCCGAGTCAGCATCAAGAGCACCTTCCCAAGAGCCATCAACGTAGAAGACTGAGCGCAGTGTCGCGTCATCCTCAATGGCGTTGTAAGACAGAACTGTACAATTATCTAAGATATTAGTTGCCCAATCGCTACCGTTCCAATATTCAATTCTAAACGGTATCGCTAACTCCTCCGTCTCCGGCCCAAATGTGTTATCGATCATCAATCTGCCGTAGCGAAAACTTTCAGTACTGATTAGCGCAACATCGTTAGCGAGTGGCATCACCTCATCTATATCTATACCTAACTCTAAAGCCGCCCCATCACTATCCGACGTTTCCAATCCGATACTCAGACCGGCGTAGGGCCCATCCTCTGACCCATCAGCCTGTCTGCCGAAGACCAAATTGCCGCTCAACATACCAATTCCACGACTCGGCTCAGCTGCTGCATCATCTGGCCAAGTCACGTCTGGCACAGTGGAGCCAAGAGATCGACGCGACGATAAATCCACATCTACTCCCGCGAGCTCCTCGAAGATGTAGAAACTGCTCGCACCCAGATCGCTGACATCTAGTTTTGCATAGTCATCAGCACTGGCTACATCGCCGACATAGTTGCGAGTTCTAACCCCTGCAGCGTTCTGTGCCTCAATCATTGCGCTTATTTGAAATTCTTCATCCATATATGTAAAGGCGCTAGTTGGATTGATACACATGGCCTCCATGCTCGCTTGTGCTCTCGATAGTATCGACCCCCCAGTCAGCTCAAACGAGGCTGGATAGAAACGTCCCACATCGCGAACATGCCCGGTCAACTGTACTCCAGACAATAAATAATTCGCAGCCATGTCGTCTGCTGTTTGTAGCAGGCTTGCTTCCAGGTCAATAATCCCCACCTCATCGAAGGTCATAGTATGAGTCTGGGCACCATTACTGAAAGTAGCGAACTCATTGTTAGTCAATGCCCCGTAACCACCAACGGGTGCAATCGTCGTAGAATTCACCTGCACCTTATAGGTAGCGGCAGTAGAATCATTACCAAAATTTGGCGTGCTCAGGTTGTTCCATAACTCTGAGTCGGTATCCGGTATACCATCGGTATTTAGATCGTCTGCACCGTCATATTGCACGCCACGAACTCGGGTATTAAACCCAATTCCTGCTACAGAAAACACATCGCCATCGGCGTTAGTAGCAAAGGATGCATCTACTAATCCATTTGTATCTCTACCCTCACTGCCTAGCGTAGCTGTAGGAAAGTCAATATCTAAACCAAACGGTCTCACAGTAAATACATTACTAGAGGCCTCCAGAGGTGTTCCAACACCAGCTCCGGCCATAAGCATTAGCGCGTTGTTGTTAGCGTTCACATTTATCTCTGGATCTAATCGCGCGTGCAACTGCACGTTGCCAGCATCCTGATACATTAGGACTATTTCGGCTGCAATCCCCGAATTCGGAAAGCTTGCGAAAGTGAGATCGACATCGGCATAACTTGATGCTCCATTTCCCCCATTGCTATCGAGATTTGGTATTTCCACAGGCGTTGCCGGTCCATTCCCTATATCGTGAAGGGTAGCAACTGGGGTTACCAAGGATCCCGAGTTACAGAAATCATCGTCGATGCATTCCAAAGAAAAAGAAAATGTTAGGGTTTCGTCAACGTCAATCAACGGCATGCACTGAGCTGTGTCCGTAAGGTCGGTGGTAATCACCTGCAGGGTCAAAACATCTGCACTAGGCGCAGCCACATTCGATGATTTACCAGAGATCTGTGTTGGTATTAGATTTACACCATTCAGGGTTTCATTGAATATCCTGAGCACTACATCGCCGATTTCTAGGGTAGGATCTTCATTCACGTCCACACCAAAAGCTGAAGTTATATTGAAATTAACTTGCTCAGGATCAAGAGTCGGATCAGTGTAATTGAAATTCAATACAACCTGACTTTCATCTACCGGAAAAGTGTAGGTTGCCAAACCATCCACCGCAGTGCCCGACTCAACGAATGATCCTGTGCCAACATACGGTGCAGACCAGGTTCCTTTATTTACCAGTGTTTCGCTCAACGCCCTAAAGGTCACCGCTTCGCCAGGTTGAGCCGATACGTGATTTGCATCGTGCCCAGTAATGGTGATTTGTGATGCCAAACAAGATATACCCGGCACCAAGGTGTTCGAGTCTCCAGTGATATTGTCGATGCGAATTTCATAGTGATCCATAACGCCAATGCCACACTTCGTAGTGCCAGTTTCCAACAGCACATTGTCTATGAACATGCGACTGGTACCGGTGTAACCCGTATCTACTCTAAAGCGTATTTCTGTAGTAGAAGACCAGGCAGTGAAAGCGCGAAAGTTGTCGATTTCATCCATCAGGTCAATCTCGCCACTTCCCTGAAATGTCCCGTTGGTGCCACCGGTGTCCCATACCCACACCTCTTCAAAAGCAGCTCCACTGTTTTCTCGCGCTTCGACTACGAACCTATCAGCCGGGCTATTCAAAGAAGAATACTTGTAATCGAAGCTTAGTTTTACCAAATCATTACTAATCGGAAACACAAGACTCAGATCGGCGCCTCGAGTCATCTCAGCCGAGGTATTGCCAGGCTCGGTCGTGAATTGCATTGAGCCAGAAGCGATTAGCACATTGCCATTTGAAACACCTGTGTCGGCGGCGGCGTTGTCTACTTCTACCCACGAGTTTTTCCAGACAGTGATGCCGTCGTTATTATCAAATGCCGCGGCAGTAAACTCATCTAGATAGGTAATATCGGAAACTACATTACTGAAAATAAACGCTGGGTCTTCCTGCTCTTCCACAAAACGGTTAGTAACATTTACATCAATGGTTTCTACATCAGTCTCTGTTAAATACAGTGTCACCTCGCCCAGATCGGAGGGAACGAAAGTATAGGTCGCCATGCCGTTATCAACACCAATATTGGTCAACGTACCATCACCATTGGCGATGCTCCAAGTGCCAACTCCCATCATTCCGTTGCTGGTAGTAATCTCGATTGAACCTTCATAATCGCTATCCACATCATGGTTAAACTCATGCTTTCGAATAGTGATCTGACCCGCAGCGCAGGTGGTGCCTGCCTGAGACTGGCTAATAGAAAAATGGCCGTGATAGCCGTCTTCTTTTACGTGTATAGCATCAATTTCTCTGCTGTTATCGACCGGCGCAAAAACACCGAATGGAATATTTCCAACCAGCAAATTTTGGGTAACCGGATCTGCTCCAGTTAAATCCACCTCAACAATATCATCTGGCGATACGCCGGTACCCAGCACCGGGTCACAACCAGGACAGGCACCAATTTGCTCAGAGCCATTCACGGAAAGTATATAAACTTCTTTCACGTCATTTGGATCGGTGTCATCAACACGTATATAAATACCGTTAACTTGAACCTCAGAGGTAAATATTTCAGTTGCAGGGTCAGGATCGAATGCATCGACAAGAATAGTTGCAGATCCATCAGCCGGGTCGTACTGAACGACATCACCGCGATTAAAGCAAAGTGTGTTTGGTCCTGGCCAACTTATACACGCATCATCTCCCGCTAAATTATCGCCAAAAATGGAGAATACGATGCGACCGTCTTCTTTTACAAAGACAGCATCGATATTGTGATTCGCTGTGATTGGGCCATCGAATATTGCCGAGCCATCGAACAGCATAGTGGCCGTGTCCAGTATTGGATCGTAGACCACGATATCTTCTGGTTGAAAAGCGAGGCCACCAACCGTGCTCGTTCCACCAGGGTTATTCAGGCCGCTAGCCGATATCGCAATATGTCCATTCTTGAATACATGTACTGCGTTAGCATCATCGACATCGCCGGAAGCACTGTCGTCGTAAAACATTGTGCCAATATCGGTTTGCGGGTTGTAATTTATGTAATCGTCATTCTCAAAACCGACAAGACCACCAATGTCAGTGCTGTTTCCTCCTACTGAAACAGAGATTAGAAACTCTTCTTGAGAGGCCACCGGAGGCGCGATGATTATACTTGTATCTGACTCTGTGTTATTCGTGGTATTTGTCGTATCGAAATTATGAATGCCCGGAATGACTTGTGCCGTATTTGTAATAGAGACGCCGGCAGCACCCGTCACATTAACCGAAAGAGTTATTGTCGCGCTGGAGAGCGCAGGCAATACAGCAGCATAATCACAGTCGATATTGCCAAATGGACCTGGGGTCACAGTACAACTCCAACCTGCACCCACAGCCGTAGTAAATTCAATTCCGGCTGGCGCTGTGTCCATTACATTAATTGTCTCATTCGTATCATCAGGACCGTTATTAGTAACCGTAATTGTGTAGGTTTGTGTTTCGGCTACTTCCAAATCACCATCGATTAATTTATCGATGGCTAGGTCTGTTTTTAAACCAATAACGTTTGCAATCAAGCTATCCACATTATTGTTTCCAGCTTCTTTATCATTGATATCATTGATATCAATGGCACCACCCTCCAGATCGTTCTTATTATCGAACTGCGGTGATCTTCTACACACTTCGGGATCAGGAATGAGACCAGGATTTCCCGATATCAACGCGATGCAAGCAGTGTCTGTTGGGAGACTATTGGCGCCATTGTGTTGCATGCGAACAATATTTTTCGCCGGATTGGATTCATCGGGAAAAAATGCGAAACCGCCTACCTGCACATTGGCGGTAAGATCGGGCAGGCTCTCGCCGGTGGACAACTCGTTGAGAACAGTTTCGCAACCAATGTCGTCCACCGCAGTTCCGTAATCGATACAATCATTGAGAATATCGAAAGTGCAGCTGAATCTGTCGGCACCGGTGTAGCAGGTCCAGTCAGTACCTGACACTGAATTTAAAGTCATTCCATTAGGCAGTATATCCGACACTACGATAAGCCCTGTCGCCTCACCTCCACTGCTGCCATTGTTGCCGTTGTTAGTAACTGTCAAGACGTAGTCTTGCGCTTGGTCTACCTTAAGCTCGCCACTAACGCTCTTGAACACTTCCAAATCGGCCAGATCAAAATTGGTGATAGAAATGACTTCCGCGATCAATAGCACTAAGTCCTGGCCAGAGCTGTATTGTGTGGTTATCTGTTCTGCTTCTGCACCAGGTTGCGCGAAATTCCATAGACTTCCTGTGGCGTCGTTTCCAGAAATGTAATGCGTATCAACATCGAAGCCCCAGCTATCACCCAATTCTCTTACATCATCCGGTGTATACGGCAGCAAGTCCGGATGGTGTGGGATTACTGCATCATTTTCATAACCCGCGCCGTCGTCACCCCCGGTTGCATCAAACTGATACAGATTGCTACCACCTGGGCCGTTGTCAAGAAAATAGGTAGGCCGGGAAACAGTTGAGTTAAAGTCTCCGGTGGCTGGATTGTAGCTATTGGTCAGCGCATTAAATACATCAGAGCCTGGGGCATCTTGAATACCTAACGCTTCACCTGGAGCCACACCCCCCTCTAAAGTCTCGTCCCCTTCTACCGTGATATGCGTGATCTGACCGTTGGGCTCGAAAAGCAATGGATCGTTATCCGTTGTCTTCATGCGAAAGTTTCTAGGCACCAAGGTAAACGAGGAATTCTGAAAGGGCTGAAAACCATGAAATAAATTGGCCACCCTAAAAGCTTCCGCGACATTGCTGTATACAACAATCATACCCCAGCCACCCGCACAGGCCTGTGCCCCTGGCCCCCAGGGAGCTCCAGCTTGCACGTTTAACTGGCGAAACGTGTAGGTGCCATTACCGGTACTGCCAATTTCGGAAGTTATGTCTTTGTAAGATGCGAAGTAGTCAAGATCCCCGCCTCCAACGCCGGTGATCATGAATAATTCTTCGCCAGTGATAGCGTTCAAACTAGGCAGTTCTGTGCTATGCCCAAATTCGATATCCAGATCGGACTGTAATTCAGTGCCGGACCCGGCCCAATACAGAAAGGCACGTTCTACTGTTGACCCTGCAGGCAGAACAAGCTCTGCCGTAGTGCCTGTGCCAACAGCGGCAAAGTTGCAATATCCAGCTAAAGTGTTCGAGGTCAGTCTTAGCGTACTGCCTATAGCTCGATAACTAATGTTTCCCGACAGAGTTTCATGCAAAAGCACCGGCACGAAGCCGTCGGCTTCGGGAGCACCGGCTACCAGTGGATTAAAACTCGCCACTATATGCGCAGCACTCGTTAGGGCGGCTTGGTTATCTATATCCGTCACCGTGAGCAACCCGGCGACTGACTTAGAACCTTCACTGCCTCCTGAGGTACCCCCGACTGGGTTCTGATCATTATTGCCAAAAAACAGCTGTGACATTGGAGGATCTGGCGTTACATCGTTAAACCAAGTATTTGGATCCTGAGTGTAGTCACTGGATGCGCCACTGAGTACCAGAGCATTATTGGCCGAAGTTGTAATGGTGGTGGTAAACGTCCCTGTGACTCCGAAATCATTTGTATTCACCTGCCCTTCGTTTGGAGTCACAAGGTCTGGCTGCGGAAATGCACCCTGTTCAACATCGGCCAATTCCGCTAAACACATCGACGGTGTGAATAGAGTCGCTGCGTCGAAAGTATAGGTTCCGGCGTAAGAAAGGCCACCGGCTGGCAGGTCCGCATCTGCAATAGCGAACATCCCAACTCCTGTATTCATGGTACCGCCAACACCTGCTGTGGCAGGGCTTATCTGACCTATTTCGGTCATGGATTGAGCGTTGAACTGCGCGCCAGTTAAAGATCTCGCATTAGGGTCATCAGACCAGAAAACCCACATCACCACCATGCGTCCCGGCCCGGGGGATGCCGAGAGCAGAAGGCTGCCTAAACCGCCACTGGCACCAGAAAAACAGACACTATTGACTATAGAGGGGAGACAACCGGTCACTTCCAAATCCGGATCGAAGGCTCCGTCTTCGACTATAGCCCCAGCGATCAGATTGACATTAACATCCTCGAAATTGAAATCTTCAAAGGTAAGCGTTACCGCCGCCCCGATTTCGGTTCCATCGAACACATAGGTCGCAATACCATCGTCATCGCCAGGTGTGTCGGTTAGACCGGCGGGCCCTGTCCAATTTCCGTTCCGCCCCTTACGCCAATTTAGATCATTTGCCTTGCAAAAGCGACTGG
>JAESUV010000131.1 GCA_016762975.1 Gammaproteobacteria bacterium
CGACCTAGAATCCATTCTTGTCTATCCTTCGACCTTCGTAGCGACACGAGAAGTAGCCAACGAACTTGGACTTGTGTCCACAAATCACATCGCCATGCTGGGAGAATCTTGGAGTCAGGGCAAGGTCGTGCTCGCTTGGGACAATGTAAAGAAAGGCGTAATGAATCTGCAGGACGGCCACAATGTCGTGCTGCATGAATTCGCACATCAACTGGATCATGAGTCGGGCTCAACCAATGGCGCGCCAGTGCTGAGTACACGAGGCGCCTACAGAAGCTGGGCGCATAGTTTCGGCGAAGAATTTGAAGAGCTGCAAAAAGACGCGGTGCGCGGAAGGCACAGCTTAATGGATCATTACGGTGCCACGAACCCCGCAGAATTTTTTGCCGTGGCAACTGAGACATTTTTTGAGAAGCCGAAAGAGATGGCCGCCTATCATCAGGAACTGTTTCAGCAGCTGAAAGATTATTACAAACTGGACCCTAGGAAATGGCAGTAACTTTGATTCAGCCTTTATAAGAAGGGGCACGATAAATAGGTGATCTCTACATCCGTCAAAAATAGTAACGAATGCTGATATAAACAGAGTCGGGATTACTACCGTACTCTGAACCAAGCTGCAGCTGTTGCTCAGAGGGCAGATCTGCTAAGAATTTCAACTCATCGCCTGCAAAATGGTAATAGCCCATTCCCATATACAGATTGTCCGACAAGCTGTAATCGCCATTGATACTGAAGAAAACAGAGTTATCATCGAGGTTAGCTAGGGTCTGGAATGACAGGCCTAGTAAGGTATTGACCTGCCAACTTATGCTAGGGATCAGGTAATTCTTGCCCAGCAGGAACACGCCGCCCGCTTTATAAGCTGCTTCATCCAGTAGGTCTACATAGTCAGCTGGATCGCTTGATCCGGCTTCGTTGAAATGGTATTCCACCATGCCAAACACGCGTTCATTAAAAGCATAGTCAAGACCTATGGAAGTGCGAGTGTAGTTCTCATCACCGCTGACATAGGCCGCCTCCAGCCAGAATCCTAATTCACCCAGCGCCGATTGAACGCCCGCTCCGACTAAATTCTGCTCGGCAAAGCGCATGGCAGTAAATTGATAATCGTTACCAGAGGCATTGGCAAGCAGTTGTATAAAAACGGCTGAATTTTCCGGTTTGCCGTCTTCCCCGAGAATCACCCCCACATCTAACTCACCTAGCTGTCCAATGGGTTTTTGAAAGCGCACCGCATCAACTCCAGCACGGTATTCGGTATTAAGAGCACGAACGTCAAAGGGCAGAAAAACATCAGTCGGATTGATGATCCGCGCCGACCCAAAAGTAATGGCCTGTCTGCCAATGGTCAGGTCGCCGCTGTCATATTGCAGCTGTACATTCATCCGATCAAGGTTTTGCGGAAAGGTATTTTTCCTGCCATCAGGACCAATAGTCGCGTCAATATCGGTAAGTCGATAACTGTTACGCTGGGGATTGAAGGTCGATTGCCCAATGTTTTGTAATGCCGTGCTCGAATCAGCTCCAACTTCATAGTGCAGCTGCCAGACCTGATTATCATTGAAAGCATCGAGCATGAAACGACCGCTGTTCTGCATACGATAAGTACGGTCGAATTGAAATGGCCCATTGTCGATTCCTTCCTGGGCGATGGTGAAGTTTTTAAGATAGCCGGTAAAGTTAAGCTGGGCAAAAGAAGAAAAGCTAAGTGTGCTCAGGGGAATGAACAACAGGCATTTCATGTGGCGTCGCAATCTACTTTTTTTCATCAAATTCGATTTTGCCATCCTGCATATGAATCAGGCGACTGGCCCGCTTCATAATTTTTTCATCGTGGGTGGAGAAAATGAAGGTCATGTTGTGACTTTCGTTTAGCTCTTTCATCAAGTCCAAAAGCGCGATGCCGTTTTTAGAATCAAGGTTCGCTGTGGGCTCATCGGCGAGAATTATTTCCGGGCGAGATACCATGGCTCGCGCGATAGCGACCCGTTGTTGTTGCCCTCCAGACAATTTATTGGGACGCCGATCCCCCAGACCCTCCAAACCTACTTGGGCAAGAATCTCGGATACCCGGCGCTTTCTTTCCACCGCATCTACCCCTTGCAGCAGCATGATGTATTCGATATTTTCTTCGGCGGAAAAGACCGGGATTAAATTGTAGGCTTGGAAGATAAATCCTATATGGTCTCTACGAAAATCCGACAGCGCAGTACCTGACATCGCCGCAATATTCGTCCCGGACAATTTGACGGAACCGGAAGTAGGATTGTCTAGCCCGCCAATCAAATGCAGCAAGGTAGTCTTACCCGAACCCGAAGGGCCAACAAGGGCCGTAAATTCGCCGCGTTCAATTTCAATCGACACATTATCCACGGCCTTGACTAGCGTTTCCTCGTCATCACCGAAAAAACGACACACATCAGTGGTTGATATAACTGCAGACATACGGGCTCCTAAAGACTTCTCTGCAAGGCATCCGAGGGGATGATTCTAGAGGCAAAACGTGCCGGGTAGATGGCTGCTATTACTGTCAACAGCACTACATATAACGGAAACTGGGTGAACTGAATAATATTAAATTCAGTGAAAATGGCATTGTTCAGTGCGATGCCAGAAAATTCCATCTCACCAAAGGCAACACCATTGGTGGAAGTATACGCGCCGATTGCTGCTCCCAGAGCGATGCCCATGACACAGCTGATCAAGGAAAGAAATAACGCTTCAAACAAGATTAAATTGCGGATGTCCTTGGGACGAGTTCCGATGGCCTTGATCACACCAAACTCGTAAATACGCTCGTAGATGGACATGAACATGGAATTAATCACGCCCAGGGAGGCTAGCAGGAAGAGAATCGCGCCAATCATCACTGAGGAGTAGCGAGAAATTTCAAGTATCAGGCTAATGTCTGGATTTAATTCCAGCCAGTTCAGGGCCTCGATCTCTCCAACATTAAGTTTATCCAACAAGGGACTATTTGTGTTCGCCATATCCAGTGGAGTAATAAAATTCAAGGCGAACTCATGGGTTTGCTGCTCAGACATTCCGAGTACCTGACGGGCCGATGCAAGGTTGATAAAGACGAAGTTTTCATCCAATTCGCGCATACCAAATTCAATAATTCCGGAAACTCTAAACAGCGCCTGAGCCAGCTCGCCATTGTCAACTTCAGACAATGTCAGGACTATGCGATCTCCAAGTTCCACTTCCAATAATTCGGCCATGGACACGCCAATTAACAGTTCGCTGTCCTCTCCGCTAAGGTACTCACCACTGATCATTGCTTCTCTGACCTTGCTTACGGTCTGTTCCAATACAGCATCCACGCCGTAGACAATACCCCCACTGACGTTATAGCTGGATGAAATCATCGCTCCAGTAATCACTCGGGGAGCATAGGCTTGCAGTGATATATCCTGTTGTAGTTGGGCTTCTATCTCGTTAGCGTTATCGATGTAGAGATCGACGTCCAGATTTTCTAGATAACCAACTCGGTGAATCTGCGCCTCTCCAGTCAGCGTGCCAGTGATGTTATCCACCATCAAAGTGATCATGCCGCGCATTAAACCATCGAATACTATCAACGCGGTCAAACTGAAGCCCATTAGCATGACAGTCAGAACGGTGCGCCGCGTGTTACGAAACAGGTTTCGGAAAGCTAGGCTGGCCATCTGCACTAGTTACTCCGCATCGCTTCAGTGGGTGAATTAAACGCGGCACGTATGCCCGCTGGAATGCTAATAAGAATGGCGAATCCCAGAATCAAGAACAGCGGCGCAGCAAACACATAGAGCGATAGCTCACCCGTGATATGACTCATAAGAATTCCGCCAACGTCCATGGGTTCCGGCAGGGCGAAACCGGCGTAGGTAAACCAGAGAACTAGAGGAATCGCGAGCACCAGCCCGAGCAATACACTGATTGAAGCCAGCATTGTAGTTTCTAGGGTAATCATTAGAGCCAATTTGGCAGGACGGGTGCCGATGGCTTTCAAAACACCGAATTCCCGCGTGCGTTCCAGCACTGACATAAGCACAGTATTCATAACGCCCACGAAGACTATGAATACTATAATCCCCATGAAAATCACATTGCCTTGTTTGTCAGTTTGCATGGACTGATAGAAAGTCGCTTCAACCTCCTGCCATGGATCTACGGCCAAATCAGGCAGTAGGTCCTGCAGTATTTCTGCCTCAGCTCGTGCCCGGCCATCATCTTTCAACAATATGGAGACCTCATGCACCTCATCATTCATGGACAGAAATTCCTGCGCGGCAGCAAGCGGCAGGAATACTGTAGATCTATCGCTGGACCTACGGTCACCCACTATCGCCCCGACTATATATATGTCGTTCGCTATGGAGCCGTCTGCCCCTTGAGAAATGAGTATTAGTTCATCCCCTAGGCCTATGTTGAGGTTATTGGCAATGCCAGCTCCGATCATGGCGGAGTAATATCCTTCGCCATCGATCTCGCTATTGATATAGCTTCCCTCTGAAATCTTGGCCGCAAGGGTGGTGGTGGTTCTTTCCCGATCGAGGTCAATACCAATAACCTGTGCAGGTGAATTGTCAGTCTCCGAGTAGGCGAGCGAAGGTGCAAATATGCGTAGTGTATGGCTTTCAATCTGCTCACTGGCATCTAGTATTGCGCTTATATCTTCAGGAGCTTCAATGCTCTTGTGGATCTTCGGCTTTCGCAGGTAGTCGTCTTTGTGTATTTGGATATGGCCCGTGTGATCCTGGATAAAAAAGGAAATGGCGTTGCTGTAACTGCCCTCACTCATGGAGAAGCTGAATACGCACAGCACATATCCGCCAGTTAGGCTCATGGCTGTCAGCAACGAACGTCGCCGCTGCCGAAAAATATTGCGAAAAGCGAGTTTGAATAACAACATTAAAAACGGCTTCGAAGATTTCGCAGGGTAAAGACAGATTCATCAATCTCGGGGAGATTGAATTGCAGCTCATCATAAATGATTATCGTCTTGTGGCCTTCTTTGTTCATTGGAATCATTTCCATCCTGGTAGGAATATAAAGATTCGATATTTCTTTCGGCTCGCTGAATTCCATTTTTCGAATCAATCTGCCGTTGTCATCATAAAAATTTTGGGTCAATGGAATCAGCGGCTCCTTATTAACCACGTAGTCGATTTTGCCCCATACGGTGACCGTATTACTTTTTGGAACTAGGGTGATCCGATATTGATTGTCAGTCTCTTCCATAGTCAGAGAGTATTCTTCGGTGAGGGTTGTTTGCTTGACTAAATCATCATTGGTGAAATCACTGCCCATCCAGGAGCCCATCATCATTGAAGGCGGTACTTTTATGACCTTGTTAATCTTGGGTAGATAATTCCACATCTCCAAGCCCAGTTTCAATGTCGCAATGCCGCGGTCCTTCCGAGGAGCGAGTATCCGAATGAAAGCCTTTTCGGTTCCAATAGAGCTGGATTCCATTTCCATGGTGCGCTGATACTGGGGAGTTTCCACGACCATGGTCATTCGGGCGAAACTAGATTCACCACGGTAAAGCTCTTCCATGGCGTCGATGATTTCAATCGCCCTATCATCGGCACTAACCATGGCAGGTATAAGAGCTGCTACCAGAGTCAGGCAGACACGACGAACTGAATAAGAAATGCACGGATTAGTATGGAAATTCATGGGCCGTCTCGCTTGGTCAATTGAACGCCAGAATACCTAATAAGGTCGGCGGCTTGTAGATTTGGGTTCATGAGTATCGAAAATAGTGTACAGGAAGTATAAATGGAATCTCAAGCAAAGGCCTTGCCCAAGATCATGAATGCCTGAAATGGATGAATTATCAGAAAAGAGAGAGCCACAGGCTGGACTCTAGGCGGCAGTAGCGACATAGATGCAACAAAAGAGAACGGAGAGATTACTACTTAGTCCCCTCGCCCTCTTTTATTTATTAGATAGGCTTTTTTGCTATGAAGGCATAACCGAGCACTCCGAACTCTCTTGCATTAGACTCGCCAGATGCACCGCCAAAAGTATCAATTCCTGGGCCAATCTGAATGTCCACAAAACCCGCATCGCTCAACATCTTCTCCCAGCCTGCACACGGCAGGCCACCGGCGATTCAAGCAGTCCAGAGATCGACATTCTCCATCGCCGCCTGCGGAACGGGTTTGCTATTGGCAATATCGGCAAACTGCAAATAACCTCCGGGCTTAAGGATGCGAAGGATTTCTGCCATGACCATTTGCTTATCGGGGCACAGATTAATTACGCCATTGCTAATGGCGACATCAGCCCAAGCGTCTTCTATCGGCAGCTCTTCAAGCAAGCCCTCGCGGAACTCGATATTGTTCAACCCCAACTCTTCAGCTAAGGCTCCCGCCTTACTTAACATCTCTTCGGTCATATCCACGCCAACTACTTCACCTTCATCGCCAACCAAGGTTGCAGCAACGAAGCAATCGAACCCAGCACCGGAGCCTAGGTCTACTACCTTTTCCCCATGCTGCAAGTCGCGCAATGAGAATGGGTTCGCGACTCCAGCGAAAGACTCCACCGCGTGATCTGGTAATTGAGAGGTGATGGCTTCGCTATATTTTAAGCGTTGTGTCAGCAGCCGCCCCGTGTGGAAATGAAATTTCTGTTCAGGGTTGGTAGCGACATCGCGGTATTTCAGTTTAACCTGATCTCGCAAGGCCTGAGCATCAACCACGGATTTCGCAACGGATGAATCTTTATTCATGCTTATCTCCATAATCAGAAGGAATCTGTGGCTCAGAGTACCGTGATCAGCGTAATTTGATCCAGATATTTATGTGAATCAAAGCACCCTAATCCCCTTTGCTTCCTCTGTCCAAATTCCTTATAGTCTTTTAATCAGCGCCACTGTGAAAGCCGCATCAACACGCAAAACAGCTGGCGATAAACCGCAGGAAATTCATCATGAAATCTATCGTAATACCCTACTCTTGATGCTGCCAAGCGCGCAGGCTGATCTGCCGTCTGTTGATAGCCTTGAGGGGGACTGAATGTAGCGAGGCACCTAGATAAAGTATTACACTCTTCTCCACCGAACTAAGAATATGGAAGGCAGCCTAGATTGCCCCCTCATAAAAAACTGAAAGGAACTGTTATGCAAGCTTTGATGATGAACACCCAACTCATGATTTCATCAATACTGAATCACGCGGAGGTTAATTTCCCGGACGTGGAGATGGTGTCAGTAACCGTTGACAACCCTCGGCACAGACAGACCAACAAGAC
>JAESUV010000132.1 GCA_016762975.1 Gammaproteobacteria bacterium
TTTTCTGGATTGGTACGAGATGCCATAGGTTCAATGTATGGCATCTATTCAGGATCGAAACCCTCAAAGGTGATTTGATCGCAATATTTATAAGCTTTTTTTGCCTGCTCTGATGATTTCACAGTCCAGCATATGACGGGCACCTTTTTGAAGCGTTGTATAAACGCTATTGGGCGGCTTGGAAAATCCCTGATATTAAACGACACAAAGTCTGGCTTGGTTCTTGGCCAATGCAAAAAATTGCTGAGAACAAGGCGCCGAAACCAACTCATATCGGGCTTCTTTCCGTCATTCACGAAATACTCGGCAACAATACCGTTGGTGACCCAAGGCACCCATTTCTGCATAGCAGCCACGAGATGGGGGTCAAATGACATTGTGGCCACGGGCCCGCTATAGCTGCTTAGCTCCTCGGCTACCTTCAATGCCAATCCCAAATCCTTGCTGAAGCGGCTTTTTAATTCAATGAATAGCGGAACGCTGCCATTGACCTGCTGCAACAGCTCTCCCAATGTTTGAATTCTCTCATTGCAGTTCTTCAGTTTTAGTGCCTTCAAGTCAGCCAGAGTATGCTGATGAACAAAGCCCGTTCCGTCAGTTAGACGACAACCATAACCAAGGTAGAGACAATATTCACAGCCCCCACCACCACTATCATCAAAAGCATGAAACTGGTAAGTACCTTCTCCATACGCAGCGCATTAAACAAGCTCGCCTGCGCCTCATCCCATGACTGCACGCTCAAGTCAGGGTAATCGGCAAACAAGTCTACCGCGATCGCCTTGGCATTAAACACGTCATCTACTCGCAGTCTAAGCCGCAACTGTGACGCGGAATTTTTTGCAAATAATTGTTGTGCCTGAGCCAAGTTTATTAATGCAGTATCGCTATTACCGTAGGCACCAAAATCGGCGTAGCCGACAACGGTAAACCCTTCCGTGTCGGCAAGATTCCGGGCCAGTAAGCTGCCCAAGGCCGTAACCGAAAGATCTGCGCTACTGCCGTATATACCTAAACTACCCGCGAGTTGTGCGCCCAGTATGATGCCGTTTTCTGTCTCGGAAAGCGCCATGAACAAATCTCTATAGCGAGAACTAGGATTGTCGACCACGTCGGCTTCGAGCGCCCCATCGACACCGCGCAGGCTGACGAAGCGATTGTTTCCTTGGTACAGAATATTTGCTTCACCCTCGATATAGGGTGCGGCTGAAATTACGTTGGGGGAGCTGAGCGCAATATTAGCGAGTTCATTCCAGTGGGTCGTCACTCTATCGCCTGCGACCGTGACATGGGGAACAGACTTCAGCGCATCGGCGCGCAGCGTATCGATAGAACCGTTCATTACGGACAGCGCGACGATCAGAATCATTACGCCTAGGCTTACACCGAGCATAGAAATTAAAGAGACAAAAGAGAGAAAGAAATTCCGCTTCCTAGCCAGGGTGTAGCGCAAACCCACGAATACAGAAAATGGCTTTTGCATGGGCTAACCTTGTTGGAATCAGATCGAAATTCTTAATTAGGTGCGAAATTCTTAATTAAATTCAAAACTACGTAGCTCGGTATTGCTCGTAAAACAACCAAGACACGCGTTCAATAAGTAGAGTTGCTACGCGTGGCGCTGCAAGAGCCTCTGCACAGTCTTGAAACTGATAGGCATTACTGGCGTCGATACTTCACTGGAAATAGCCCGCAGTGATTTGCCCTGTTTCTTCAACTCAACAATTCTACGTAGCACTCTCTGCTCCATAGGATTCTCAATGAGTCGACCATTCTCATGAATCATATAACCAAATGGACGACTACCGCCAAGATAACGGCCCTGCTTTCTTTGCCGCTGCTTAACGCCCTTAATGCGCTCCGCAGACTTACGCTTCTCTAACGCACTAAACAGCACGGTAACCGATGCAAAATTTACGTTGAGCTGCGCATCGGTAATATCGCCACCGAGCTCAACAATGTGCAGCTGAACAGACTTCTCTTTCAACTTCTGCACCAGCTTAATCACTTCGTGACTTGAGCTACAAATGCGTTCGAGCCGGCTGCACAGAATCACATCACCTGGGACTAATAGACTCATCAATCGCTTCCCCGAATCGCGGCGTTCGAACTCTTGATTCCAATTGCAATTCGAGTCTTTTAGCGTCTCCGTCATAAACCAACTCTGGAGTAGGCAGTAGGTTTGTATGGCCAGCATTTCTGGCTCTAAGATTGCGGCTAGCTCATCGTTCTCGAGCGACGCTTCCAGCTCAGAAGTCCGGCAGTAGGAATAAATAGTCATTGATCTTGCCCCTAACAGCTTTGGTGGCCCGTTTTGTTGTTCAGCTAGCAGCTCAACGGTTACCACGTAGTAAATTCTAGTTTTGTTTTTATTCTTTTCTGCCCAGGGTCCACCCTGGATCAACCGCTAGCATCTTACTTAAATTCTATGTTCTGCCAGTATCTTATTGATTTTTTGTGTCTTTGTACTGGCAAAGCCACTGCGGCCGGTATTTTAAACACAGGGCTTTCGTTTTATCAAGCTGCGCAGCAGCGACACACTCCTAAGGCACAGTAGCGGCGTGCTCTCACTCAATCGCCTCACCGCAATCGGGTTAAAGCAGCGCTAGAAACGGATACACTAGCTACCAACGCAAACCGGAATGGTGGTGCAGGTTATTGTTTTTTTAAGTAAATTTGCTACAGACAAGGCTCATTAATTGAGTCCAATAGACATTACTGTTATATTCCATCGCCATGCTTCCTCTAACTTTGTGTTCGAGGGTAGCGTCTGTAATCCAAAAGCGCCCTATTGCGCAGGATACAGTGCATTGGAAGTCATCGGTAATTTGAGAGATTTTGTGAAGACCAATGGTTAAAACCTATTGGATCAAGCTCTCCTGACGACAACCACATAGGGTCCGTGCCTTTAAGGGGCGACCACAGAGGCAGAATTACAGCTTCATAAGACTGATTTGCACCATTACAGGGCAATCAGCAGATAGCGAGAGAGACTGCTAACCCATTTAACAGTTATTAAAAATCATGACCCAAGGTCATGGTGAGACAAACCGGATAAGTTTAGGAATTTAGTTTCGAACAAGGCAGCTGATGCTGCGCTGATATTCAGCTCTAATCAGCTGGGCAACGAAAGACAAAACTAAGTAATATTTTCAACAAAAACAATAGATTAACTGCAACATATAGCCTCGAGTAGGCGATCAATTGAGCACAAGACAAGTCATAGCACGTCTATGGTTATTCTATATATTGTTAAAACGTTAAGAATTTGCTGTAGCTGAAGCTTAATCAATCCGATTTCGCCTCTTCGTTGCCCTCAACCACTACTCCACGTTGAGTCGTGCGCGCCCAACTCGATGATTTCCTCCTAAGCTTCTTATCTGGTTCAACGACAAGTGAACCTATTATGAAAAGAATGCTTATTAACGCAACGCAGGAAGAAGAACTCCGTGTTGCCCTAGTCGATGGTCAGAAACTCTACGACCTAGACATCGAAAACCGCACCCGCATCCAGAAGAAGGCAAATATCTATAGAGGCAAAGTGACTCGTGTAGAGCCTAGCCTTGAAGCTGCCTTTGTTGATTTTGGCGCTGATCGCCACGGTTTCCTTCCATTGAAGGAAATATCCCGTCAATACTACGCCAAGGATGTTAAGAGCAAGAACCTCAAGGAACTGATCCCTGAAGGTACGCAGGTTATCGTTCAAGTCGAGAAGGAAGAGCGCGGCAACAAGGGCGCTGCCCTTACTACTTACATAAGCCTAGCCGGACGCTACCTAGTATTGATGCCCAACAACCCTAAGGCCGGCGGCATCTCTCGTCGTATCGAAGGCGATGAGCGCTCCGAATTACGCGAGACCCTGCGTGGCTTAGAAATTCCTGACGGCATGGGCATGATCGTGCGTACTGCCGGCGTCGGCAAGGCGCAGGAAGAATTGCAGTGGGACTTAGACTATTTATTAGCAGTTTGGCAGGCGATTCAAGAGGCAAGCACAACCAAACAAGCTCCTTTCCTGATCTATCAGGAGAGCAATGTCATCATTCGCATGATCCGCGACTACCTACGCAAAGACATCGGCGAGGTACTTTTTGATACCAAGGAATCCTTCGAAGAGGCACTCACCTTCATCAAGCAAGTGATGCCGCAATACGAAAGCCGAATTAAGCTGTACGAGGACAAGCTCCCTCTCTTTAATCGCTATCAGATCGAAGGCCAGATAGAGAGCGCCTTCGAGCGCGAAGTTAAACTTCCTGCAGGTGGCTCAGTAGTAATCGATCCAACCGAGGCGCTAATTTCTATAGACATCAACTCCTCACGGGCGACTCGCGGTGCCGACATCGAAGAGACTGCCTTGAACACAAACCTTGAGGCAGCTGACGAGATAGCACGGCAATTACGCCTACGAGACATGGGCGGCCTGGTTGTCATCGATTTTATCGACATGAATTCCAGCCGTAACCAACGTGAAGTAGAAAACAGAATGCGCGATGCGCTAGAGCCTGATCGTGCGCGAGTACAAGTCGGCCGCATCTCTCGCTTCGGGCTTCTCGAAATGTCACGACAACGACTACGCCCTTCGCTTGGCGAAACTAGCGGAATCGTTTGTCCACGATGCAGTGGACAAGGATCGATTCGCGATGTGGAATCATTGTGTCTTTCTATTTTAAGAATTTTGCAAGAAGAGGCAAACAAGCAGAAATGTCAGGAAGTGCGAGCTACTGTTCCATTAGCGCTATCGTCTTACTTACTGAACGAGAAACGCGCAGGCCTTGCCGAGATCGAGGAACAAAGCGGAACGAAAGTTTCGATAATACCTAACCCCGAACTGCAAACGCCTCATTACGAAATTACCGCCGTGAACCAGCAGAGCGAAGTATATGAGGTAGACGTTACCGCTATCGCCGAGCCTACCCCGAATGCGAAGTCTAAGGACAAAGACGCACCGGCAGCACAGAAGCCAGCTGTAAGTAACCTATCTGCAAATCGCGCGCCTCCACCCCCACATGTGGAACCGAAGAAGCAAGGTTTCTTCGCGAAACTTTTTGCATCGCTATTTGGTTCCGCCGAAAAGAAAAAAGAACAACCTAAGAGGCGATCACAGAGCGGCAATCGCAATCGTTCACGAGGGAATTCGCGCAACCAGAGTCAACGTGGCCAGCAGTCGCGTGGCGGCAATCAACAGCGTAATGAGCAGCGCAGAGATCGCTCAGGAAAGTCTTCTAATCAAAATCAGCGACGCAACCAGCCGAACAAGAACAACGACGGCGGCAGGAATAAGTCTGATAACGAAAACTCGAACAAGCAGGATAACGTAGCGTCAACTGACAAGCCGGAACAAAATTCTGAGCAAAAGGCGCAACGTCGGCCAGCCAATAAGCGTCCGCGAAATTCCAATCAGCGCAGGCGTGGACCAAGGCCAGACCGGGCTAGAGAGACTACGGATGAGGCTGCGTCTAATCAACAGGCTACTCCAGCGGCAGAAATAGATGGCAATAAGGCCCCGCAGGAATCGACAGCCAATGGCAATCAGCAACCGCAGTCGAACCAGTCTGGCAACAGATCTAGAGGCGGCAGTCGTCGCAGCAACAGCTCCAATACAAATGCTAACGAGAGTCCTGCTACAAATACAGCAAGCAGCTCGGAGACAGTAGTTCCTCAGAATGTTAAGCCAGCAGCATCGCCAGCCGTTGATAAGGTATCAGCAAGCCAGCCTTCTGCAGACATTCAAGCGAGCCCGAGAGCTGAGCCTACAAGCCCCGCTCCTGCAGCTGAGCCAAAACCTGCGCAAACAGGAGCTACTACTCAGGCACCACGCGAAAACAACACAGCGCCGAAGCCTGCCGAAAAGCCTGCACAGCAACCACAGGCTGCGAGTGTGCCGGCAAAAGCTCAGACAGAGCCCAAAACTGTCGCACCTAAACCTGCTCCTGCTCCTAAACCTGCACAACAGAGCAAGCCCGAGCCAAGCAAGAAACCGGCTGCACCGGCGCCTGCTAAAGGTCGCGCCGCTAACGACCCACGCGAAATTAAACGTCGCGCAATGGCAGCTGAGAAAGAGCAGAATAAGGGAGAGTAGCTGAACTAAATAGACGCTCGTTGAATCAAACGAGCGACATAAAAAAGCCCGGGCATCCGGGCTTTTTTATGTGTGTAGTAAATGTAAAAGTTGAACGGCTGTTTTTTAACTCTTACTTAACTCTTACTTAACTCTTACTTCTACTTCACGCTTACTTCATTTTCACTTAAGTCACCATCAAGCAGAGCGTTTACTAAAGAGCCGCCTCTAACTCTGGAAGTATCTTAAACAAATCGCCTACCAAACCGTAGTCGGCAATCTGAAAAATCGGCGCCTCTGCATCTTTGTTTATGGCAACAATTACCTTGCTGTCTTTCATACCCGCAAGATGCTGAATCGCACCGGAGATACCAACCGCAATATACAGATCAGGAGCGACGATCTTGCCGGTCTGACCCACCTGCATATCGTTTGGCACGAAGCCTGCGTCAACCGCAGCCCTGGAAGCGCCAATTGCTGCCCCTAGCTTATCTGCAACTCTCTCCAGAAGAACGAAATTCTCGCCGCTCTGCATGCCACGACCACCTGAAATTACTATTGATGCTGCAGTCAGCTCAGGACGCTCCGAGACCGAAAGCTGTTCGCTGACGAAGGTAGCCACGTTCTGCGTACTGACAAAGTCACAGTTCTCGATAGTGGCGTTGCCACCTTTCTCAGCTTCAGCGTAGGCAGTAGTTCGAACAGTGATCATTCTGACCGAA